>CANQYG010000005.1 GCA_947628015.1 uncultured Clostridia bacterium | reverse complement strand
ACAGCAAAGGCAATAATAAAATAATTTAATTTAAAGGAGGAAAATACCATGGTACAGCAACAAACTATACTAAAGGTAGCTGACAATACTGGAGCAAAAGAAATTATGTGTATTAGAGCTCTAGGTGGTTCATATAGAAAATATGCCAGAGTTGGTGATGTTATAGTTGCTTCTGTTAAAACAGCAACACCAGGTGGCGTTGTTAAAAAAGGTCAAGTTGTTAAAGCAGTAGTTGTTAGAACAAAGAAGCCAATAAGAAGAGCAGACGGATCAGTTGTTAGATTTGATGAAAATGCAGCTGTAATAATAAAAGAAGATAAAACTCCAACTGGAACTCGTATATTTGGACCAGTTGCAAGAGAATTAAGAGATAATGATTATATGAAAATATTATCACTAGCACCAGAAGTTTTATAATAGAAAGAGGTGAAATATAGATGAAGCTAAGAAAAGGAGATAATGTAAAAGTATTATCTGGAAATGATATGGGCAAAACAGGTGAAATTCTTGAAGTTATTCCTAAATTAAATAGAGTTATCGTTAAAGGTGTAAATATAAGAAAAAGAGCAACGAAACCTAGAAAAGCAGGAGAAGAAGGTGGAATAATTTCTAGAGAATTCCCAATAAATGCAAGTAAAGTAGCAGTAGTTTGCCCTAAATGTGGGAAAGCTGTAAAAATTGGGTACAAAGTAGAAGGAGATTCTAAAGTACGTATTTGCAGAAATTGTAAAGCTGAAATAAAAAAATAATTGATGGAAAGGAGGTCTATAAGACTTTATGGAAATATTAAGAGAACAATATGAAAAAGAGATAGTTCCGGCAATGATGAAAAAGTTTAACTATAAATCAGTTATGGAAGTACCAAAACTAGATAAAATAGTTTTAAATATAGGCTTAGGAGATTTAAAAGAAAATCCAAAAGCATTAGAAGGAGCAATAAAAGATATAACAGCTATAACAGGCCAAAAACCAGTTGTAACAAAATCAAAGAAAGCTATTGCAGCATTTAAAATAAGAGCTGGTGTAGATATAGGTGTAAAAGTTACATTAAGAAAAGGTAAAATGTATGATTTTGCTTATAAACTATTTAATGTAGCACTACCAAGAGTAAGAGATTTTAGAGGAGTATCAGGAGACTCATTTGATGGAAGAGGAAATTATTCAATGGGTATTAAAGAACAACTTATATTCCCTGAAATCGAATATGATAAAGTTGACAAAGTAAGAGGAATGGATATTATATTTGTCACAACAGCTAAATCTGATGAAGAGGCAAAAGAACTATTAAACTTATTAGGAATGCCATTTAAGAATTAATAAGAAAGGAGAAAGAAATGGCTAAGAAATCTTTAAAAGTAAAACAACAAAAACCACAAAAATATAAAACAAGAGAATATAATAGATGCAAAATTTGTGGAAGACCACACGCTTATATTAGAAAATTTGGAATTTGCCGTGTATGTTTTAGAGAATTAGCACATAAGGGAGAGATTCCAGGAGTTAAGAAAGCTAGCTGGTAAAGAAAGTAATTAAAACAAATTAATCAAAAACGAGTAGTAGCAGGCAAACAAGCAAAAATTTTTGAAATAATACTAATTTGTATATTGAAAAAATTTTTGTGAAGTTTAACGAACTAATACGAAGTTTTTCATTAATTTTTAATAATAAAAGAAGGAGGGATAAGAGTTGAATACAACAGATCCAATAGCAGATATGCTAACAAGAATTAGAAATGCAAACAGTTCAAAGCATGAAACTGTTGATGTTCCAGCATCAAATATGAAAAAAGCAATCGCTTCAATCTTAGTTGATGAAGGATATATAAAGTCTTGTGAAGAAATAAAAGATGAGAAACAAGGAATTATTAGATTAACATTGAAATATGATGAAACTGGTAAAAGAGTAATTTCTGGTTTAAAGAGAATATCTAAACCAGGATTAAGAATATATGTTTCAAAAGACGAAATTCCACAAGTTCTTAATGGACTTGGTATAGCTTTAATTTCTACATCTAAAGGAATAAAAACTGATAAAGATGCTAGAAAAGAAGGTTTAGGAGGAGAAGTATTAGCTTATGTATGGTAAGCTTTGTAAAGCAATTAAAAATCAGCATCTTGCGTTGTCAAGCTGCATAAAAATTTTTTCAATATACATTTAGTATAATTTCAAAAATTTTTATTTGCTTTCCTAGCAATATACTAATTTTATAATTGCTTATAGAAAATAAAGTAAAAAAGAAGGAGGAAAAACCAAAAATGTCAAGAATAGGAAAAATGCCTATTACAATACCAGATGGTGTTGAAGTAAAAATAGATGGTCATCACATTACTGTAAAAGGTCCAAAAGGTACTTTAGAAAAAGATTTAAATCAAAATATAACAGTAAAAGTTGATGGAAACATTATTACAGTTGAAACTCCATCTAAAGAATATGGTAATTTACATGGTTTAACAAGAACATTAGTAAATAATATGGTTTGTGGTGTTAAAGATGAATATACAAAAACATTACAAATAAATGGTGTTGGATATAGAGCTCAAAAACAAGGAACAAAATTAGTTATGAACTTAGGATATTCTCATCAAGTTATTATGGATGCACCTGAAGGAATTACATTTGATGTTCCAGATGCAAATACTATTATTGTAAGAGGAATAGATAAAGAATTAGTTGGTCAAACAGCAGCAGTTGTTAGAACAAAGAGACCACCTGAAGTATATAAAGGAAAAGGTATTAAGTATGCTGAAGAGCATATTAGACGTAAAGAAGGTAAGACTGGTAAGAAGTAGTCTTAAACAAACGAAAAGCGGCATCTTGCGTTGTCAAGTTGTGTAACTAGATACCGTATATATTAAGAAAGGAGAAGGAAATGGTTTCAAAAACAGATAGAAAATTTGAAAGAGAAAGACGCCATAGAAGAGTACGCAGAAAGATTAGTGGAACTGCAGAATGTCCAAGATTATGTGTTTTTAGAAGTAATACTGGAATCTATGCTCAAATTATAGATGATGTAAAAGGAGAAACTCTAGTACAAGCATCTACTTTAGACAAAGAAGTAAAAAATAAGCATAGCAATTGTGAAGCTGCTAAAGAAGTTGGTACTTTAATTGCTACAAGAGCTAAGGACAAGAAAATCAAAGATGTAGTATTTGACAGAAGTGGATATTTATATCATGGTGTAATCAAATCACTAGCTGAGTCAGCAAGAGAAGGCGGATTAAATTTTTAAGAGAAGGAGGGAAAAAAAGTGCAAGAAAGAGATAGACAAGAAAATGAATCTGAATTAAATGAGAAAGTTGTTGCTATTAATAGAGTAGCAAAAGTTGTAAAAGGTGGTAGAACATTCAGATTTAGCGCTGTAGTTGTTGTTGGAGATGGTGCAGGACACGTTGGTGTTGGAAATGGAAAAGCAGCAGAAGTTCCAGATGCAATTAAAAAGGCTATAGAAGATGCTAAAAAGAATTTAGTTGAAGTTCCAATAGTAGGAACAACAGTACCACACGAATATATTGGAAAATTTGGAAGCGCAAGCGTAGTAATAAAACCAGCTGATGAAGGTACTGGACTTATTACTGGAGGTAGCGTAAGATCTGTATTAGAACTTGCAGGTTATAGAGATGTAAAAACTAAAGTTTTAGGATCAAATAATCCAAGAAATGTTGTTTATGCAACACTTAATGGATTACAAAGTATGGAAACAATAGAGCAAGTTGCTAAAAAGAGAGGAAAGAAAGTAGAAGAAATTAGATAGGAGGTGTAATCCATATGAAATTAGATGAATTAAAGCCAGCAGTTAAACCTACAAAATCTAGAAGAGTAGGTCGTGGAGTAGGTTCAGGTCTTGGAAAAACATCAGGAAAAGGACATAAAGGCCAAAAAGCAAGATCTGGTGGTGGAGTAAGACGTGGATTTGAAGGTGGTCAAACACCATTATATAGAAGATTACCAAAAAGAGGATTTAATAATAAATTTGCTAGAAACTATACAGAAGTTACATTAACAATGCTTAACAAATCTACAACAGAAGAAGTTGATGCACAAAGCTTAATAAGAGATAGAATAATAAGCAAAGAAAATGATGGTATAGTTATAATTGCAACAGGAAAATTAGAAAAGAAATTATCTGTAAAAGCAAAAAGATTTACTGCTAAGGCAAAAGAACAAATCGAGTCTTTAGGCGGAAAAGCAGAGGTGATATAAATTGTTTAAAACAATAAAAAATGCTTTAAAAACACCAGAAATTAGAAAGAAAATATTATACACATTATTACTTTTAGTTATATTTAGATTAGGTTGTTATATTACAATACCAATGGTTGATATAGTAGCGTTAAAGGCACAAGAAAGCGCATACCAAAATAGTGTAGTTGGAATGATTAATATGATTTCCGGAGGAGCTTTCTCTAGACTTTCAATATTTGCTATGTCAATAACACCTTACATTACATCTTCAATCGTTATACAACTTTTAGGAATGGTAATACCATCTTTAGAAAGATTAACAAAAGAAGGTGGAGAAGAAGGAAGAAAGAAAATAGACAGATATACAAAACTATTATCAATAGTTCTTGCTTTAGTAGAAGGAATAGGAATCTATTTCTCATATAAATCATATGGTATATTTGTAGATGATTCTGTACTTACAGCTGTAGTTGTTGTACTTTCATTAATTGCAGGTACATCACTTCTTATATGGATAGGTGACAAGATTACTACAAAAGGAATTGGAAATGGTATATCAATGTTAATATTTGCAGGTATAGTATCTAGTGTACCACAAGCAATAACATCTATAGCAGGATTAGTTGTAGAAGATGGAGCTTTTTCAACACTAGGACTAATAAAAGCTATTTTAACAGTTGTAGGTGTATTACTTCTAGTTGTTGGAGTTGTATTTGTTCAACAAGCTGAAAGAAGAGTACCAGTACAATATTCTAAAAAAGTAGTAGGAAGAAGAATGGTTGGAGCACAAAATACACATATTCCAATCAAACCAGCAATGGCAAGTGTACTTCCGGTAATCTTTGCATCTGCATTTATGACATTCCCAGCTATGATAATTCAATTATTTGTAAATGATATTGAAACAAAAACTGGATTTTTAAGAGTAATATATAACTTATCAATAGCAACATCTTCATCTGATGTTGGTTGGGTATATACTATAATCAATGCAATTATATATTTGTTATTAATAATTGGATTTACATACTTCTATACGTATGCAACATTTAATCCAGCAGAAGTAGCAAACAATATAAAACAAAATGGTGGATTCATTCCAGGTATAAGAGCTGGAAAGCCAACAGCTGATTATTTATCATCTGTTCTTTCTAAGATATTGTTATTTGGAGGACTATTCTTAGCTGTAATTGCTATACTTCCAATGCTTGCAAAAGGAATTGGAATAAATACAGCCTTTGGTGGAACATCAATATTAATTGTAGTTGGTGTTGCAATAGAATTAGGAGACCAATTACAATCTCAACTTGTAATGAGACATTATAAAGGATTCTTAGAAAAATAATAAAAAAGCCTAAAGCTTAAGAAGCTATCTAAATATAGATAGCTTCGAGGAATGGCTTTTATAATGTTATTTAAGGAGAAAAGATATGTATATTATAATGTTAGGAGCGCCAGGAAGTGGCAAAGGTACTATAGGAAAGGAAATTTGCAAAAAATATAATTTGACACATTTATCTACTGGAGATATTTTCAGAGATGAAATAAAAAGAGGAACAGATTTAGGAAAAAAAGCAAATGAATATATTTCAAATGGAAATTTAGTTCCAGATGAGATAACTATATCAATGGTAGAAGAAAAATTAATGGAATTAGGTAATGCTTTGTTAGACGGATTTCCAAGAACAATAAATCAAGCAGAAAGCTTGAAAAAATTTTTAAGTGAAAAAGGTAAATCTGTTACAGCAGTTATAAATTTATGCATTCCAGATGAAGATATTATTAAAAGAACTTCAAGTAGGGTTGTATGTTCAAATAAAGAATGTGGAGCTACATTTAATACTATATTTATGCCACCAAAAGTTGAAGGAGTATGTGATGTTTGTGGCTCAAAACTAATAGTAAGAGATGATGACAAACCAGAAACAATCAAAGAAAGATTAAATGTATATTATAAAAATACAGAGCCTTTAATAGATTTTTACAAAAATGAAGGTGTTTTAGAATCTATAGATATAGACATATATTCTAACACAACTAAAGAAGATACAACTAGAAAAGCAGTTGAAATAATAGAAACAAAATTAAAATAATAAAAAAGGAAAATAAAATGGTAACAATTAAATCCAAGTCTGAAATTGAAAAAATGAGAGAGGCGTGCAGAATAGCAAACCTTGCTCAAAAAGAAGTAGAAAAAGCAATTAAATCAGGAATATCAACATTAGAATTAGATAAAATTGCAGAAAATACAATGAGAAAATATGGTGCAATTCCAGCAGAAAAAGGTTATCCTAGTGGAATAAAAGGGGTAATGGATTTTCCAGGTGCTGTTTGTGCATCTATAAATGACAATATAATTCATGGCATTCCTTCAAAATATGGAATGTTATTAGATGGAGATATTGTAAGTATTGATTTAGTAGCTTATAAAGACGGATTTAATGGTGATTGTGCTAGAACTTATACAGTCGGCAATGTTTCTGATGAAGCAAAAAGATTAATAGAAGTAACAAAACAAGCATTTTTTGAAGGAATAAAATTTGCTAAAAAAGGCAACAGATTGGGAGATATTTCTCACGCAATAGGTGAATATGTTAAAGAAAACGGATATTCTGTATTAAAAGAATTTGAAGGACACGGTATAGGAAGAGATATGCACGAAGATCCAGGAATTCCTAACTTTGGAAAAGCAGGTAGAGGAATAAGACTAGAACCAGGTATGACTTTAGCAATAGAGCCAATGGTTATAGCAGGAAAACCTGATATTTATCAAGGTGATGACGGATGGTCAATTTGGACCTTAGACGAAAGTTTGTCAGCACATTATGAAAATACAATTTTAATTACAGAAAACGAACCCGAAATATTGACATTAGAATAAAAGTATTATATAATTAATATTGTGTTAAATTCGGTAATTATGTCAATATTCGAAAAATAGGAGGCTTTATTTTATATGTCTAAAGAGGATGTAATTGAAGTAGATGGTACAGTTTCAGAAGCTTTACCAAATACATTATTTAAAGTTAAATTAGAAAATGGACATGAAATTTTAGCACATATCTCTGGAAAATTAAGAATGAACTATATTAAAATTTTACCAGGAGATAAAGTTAAAATTGAACTTTCTCCATACGACCTAAATAAGGGAAGAATAATTTGGAGAGCAAAATAAAATATAATAAACATTAATCTAATGATGTTGAGGTGTGAAGTGAGGTGTAACTTTTTACATTTGACTTCACATATCAACCATTAGAAAGCAAAATAGGAGGTGTATCAAAAATGAAGGTAAGACCATCTGTAAAAAAGATATGCGATAAATGCAAAGTAATCAAAAGAAAAGGTGTAGTTAGAGTTATATGTGAAAATCCAAAACATAAACAAAGACAAGGTTAATTTATTTTGATATTAACACAAATCTAGCAAGCGGCTGATTTAGATTTGTGTTTATATATATTTTTTATCTAAAAATTTTCTAAAGACTAATTAAATAATATATGTAGAAGATAAAACCTTTCAAATCGATACATTTAATATTTCTTTAGTGCATTTCACCTTTGGAAATTTAAGATAATATTTAGTTTTGTTTTTTATAAAAAAAGCAATCAAAATTTAAACAAAAAAGAAAGAGGTGTAAAAATGGCTCGTTTAGCAGGAGTTGATCTACCTAAGGAAAAAAGAGTAGAAATTGGACTTACTTATATTTATGGAATAGGCTTAAAAAGATCTCAAAAAATTCTAAAAGATGCTGGTGTTAATCCAGATATTAGAGTAAAAGATTTAACAGCAGAACAAGAACAAGCAATCAGAAAAGCAATGGCAGAATATACTGTTGAAGGTGATTTAAGAAGAGAAGTAGCATTAAACATTAAACAATTAATTGAAATGGGATGCTATAGAGGTATGAGACATAAAAAAGGTCTTCCAGTAAGAGGACAAAGAACAAAAACAAATGCTCGTACAAGAAAAGGACCAAGAAAACTAGTAAGCAGAGGTAAAGCAAAATAATTTTTTATGATTTTTTAGAAAGGAGATAAATAATGGCTACAACTAAAAGTTCAAGCAAAAAAGGAACAAGAAGAAAAGTTAGTAAAAATATACAAAATGGTAAAGCTCATATTAATTCAAGCTTTAACAATACTATAGTTACAATATCTGATGTTCAAGGAAATGTTCTATCTTGGGCAAGTGCTGGTGGATTAGGATTTAAAGGTTCTAGAAAAAGCACACCATTTGCAGCTGGTGAAGTTGCTGAAACAGCAGCAAAAGCAGCTATGGAACATGGATTAAAAACAGTAGAAGTATATGTAAAAGGACCTGGTGCAGGTCGTGAATCTGCTATAAGATCTTTACAAACAGCAGGTTTAGAAATTACATCTATAAAAGATGTAACACCTATACCTCATAATGGATGTAGACCACCAAAAAGAAGAAGAGTATAAAAACTTTTTTATTATATAAATTTATTTTATAAAAATGAAAGGAGAAATATCAATGTCAAGATATAAGGACGAAGTGTGCCGTATCTGCCGTAGAGAAGGACAAAAGTTATTCTTAAAAGGCGAAAGATGCTATTCTGACAAATGTAGTATAAGTAGAAGAAACTACGCTCCAGGACAAAATGGACAGAAAAAAGCAAAACTTTCTGAATATGGAACACAATTAAGAGAAAAGCAAAAAACGAAGTCATTTTATGGTGTTGGAGAAAAACAATTTAGAAAATACTATACAATGGCAACTAAAACTAAAGGAAAAACTGGTGAAGCTTTATTAACATTATTAGAAAGTAGATTAGATAATGTTGTATATAGATTAGGTTTTGCAAGTTCTAGAACACAAGCTAGAATGCTTATAACACACGGAGCTTTTGATGTAAATGGAAAGAAAGTTAATATTCCATCATATTTAATAAAAGCTGGAGATGTAATTAGTGTTAGAGAAATAAAAAAAGACAACGGAACAATAAAGGTTGCTCTAGAAACAAATGAAGCTAGACCAGTTCCAACATGGCTTGAAAAAGATACAGAAAAATTATCAGGTAAAGTCGTAAGATTAGCCTCAAGAGAAGATATTGACTTACCAGTAGAAGAGCATTTAATAGTAGAGCTTTATTCAAAATAATAGTTGTTGTTTTTATTTTAATTTTTATCGTAAGACGTTATGTCTTATAAATTATTAGGAGGTAAGAATGATTGAATTTGAAAAGCCAAATATTAAGTGTGTAGAGATAAATAAAGTAACTAACTATGGTAAATTCGTATGCGAACCATTAGAGAGAGGATACGGAATTACAATAGGTAATTCTTTAAGAAGGATACTACTTTCTTCACTACCAGGAAGTGCTATTAAAAGTGTAAAAATAGAAGGTACAGATCATGAATTTACTACAATACCAAATGTTGTAGAGGATGTTCCAGAATTAATTTTAAATTTAAAAATGGTTAGATTAAAATTAGATAAAAATGAAGAAAAAACACTTAGACTAGACATTAATTCTGAAGGTGAAGTTAAGGCTGGAGATATTATTACAGACGGAACTGTAGAAATATTAAATCCTGATTTACATATTGCAACAGTATCTAAAGGTGGAAAGCTACATATAGATATGGTTGCTGATATGGGAAGAGGATACAACACTGCTGAAAAAAATAAAACTCCAAATCAACCAATAGGAGTAATATCAATAGACTCAATTTATTCTCCTGTAAAAAAAGTTAATTATAATGTAGAAAATACCAGAGTAGGTCAAATGGTTGATTATGATAAATTAACAATTGAATTATGGACTGATGGAAGTTTAGAGCCTTATGAAGCATTAAGTTTAGCTGCTAAAGTTTTATCAGAGCATTTAAAATTATTTGTTGATTTATCAGAAACTGCAAAAAATACTCAAATAATGGTTGAAAAAGAAGAAGAACAAAAAGAGAAAGTTTTAGAAACTCCAATTGAAGAATTAGAATTATCAGTAAGATCATTTAATTGCTTAAAGAGATCAGGAATATCAACAGTAGGTGATTTAACAAAGAAAACAGAAAATGATATGATGAAAGTTAAAAATCTTGGAAAGAAATCACTAGAAGAAGTAATTGAAAAATTACATAATTTAGATTTAGACTTAATGAAAGAAGAAGAGTAATCTAAAAAAGTAACAATTGAAGTTTAATATTTTTAATTATCAATATAATACTAAAAAGGAAGGTGAAAAAAGTGCCAAATAGAAAGTTAGGAAAAACAACTGACATAAGATTAGCAATGCTAAAAGGTTTAACAACAGATTTAATTTTACACGAAAAAATAGAAACAACAGAAGCAAGAGCCAAAGAAGTAAAAGCAATAGCTGATAGTTTAATTTCACTTGCTGTAAAAGAAAAAGACAACTTTGAAGAAGTTGATGTTAAAGTTGTTAAAGCAAAATTAGATAGCAAAGGAAATAAAGAAACAGAACTAGTAAAAAGTAAAAATGGTAAAGAATTCTTAAAAGTTGTTAAAGAAGAAAAGACAGAAAAAAGACAAAAAGACAAGCCATCTAGACTTAATGCTAGAAGAAAAATGATGACAAAATTAAATAAAGTAAAAGATAGCGAAGGAAATAAAATTGATTTAACAGATAAATTATTTAATGTAATAGCTCCTAGATATGCATCAAGAGTAGGAGGATATACACAAATAATAAAGAAGGGTGCCCGTAGAGGTGACTCAGCAGAAGTAGTTATCTTAAAATTAGTTTAGTTTAATAAAAATTGGGAGATTTATTGATTCTCCTAATTTTTTTTGCTAATATAGTAATAGGAGAAAAAAATATGAGTTCAAAGAAAAAAATTTTTATTATTGGAATTATTTTATTGATTATACTTTTACTATTATTTGCAATATTAATTATTATAAATAACTTTAAGTTAAATAAAAAGTACTATGAAACTTATATTGGAACAATAGAAAAAATAGATGATAACAGAATTAATGTAAGTGTATTAGAAGAACAAAGCATTGGTTTTTATAAAGATAGTGAAAGCATTGAAATATATGACCAAGCTGGAAATTCTGCTATAAAATCAGAATTATTAGTAAATGATATAATTTATATAAAAGAACGAGTTTGGTCTAATGATGATTTGAAATTTAAATATTACCTTAGAGAAGGAAGAATCATTGAAATCAAAGATGATTTTATTACAGTACATTATTTAACATTAAAAAATTATGCATTTGAAAAAAATAATATAAAAGTTATCAAGAACAAAAATATGAATTTGATAAATTATAGTGATTTAAAAATTGGAGATAAAGTATATATAATAAATAAAATACATATAAAAGATGAACCAAGTGAAAGTGGTGAAGTAGTATTCCCAGTAGCATCAAATACAAAATCTTTAAAAGATGTTAAATTATTACAAGTTTTAAACAAATAATTAGTATAAAATCAGGTGAACCCTACCAATAAAAGTGGGAGCTGTAAAAAAGGTAAAAATCTAAGTTTTTACCTTTTATTGTAACCCATATAATCGTTGATACGAAATCAAAGATGCTGATACTGTTAAGCTTTAGCTGTTACAGTATCAGTATGCTGTAGCTTTTCGGCAACGATTTATTTTAAATTTAAAATCTTATAAGCACTACAAAGATTGCAACCTTGACAATATACCACTTTATCTCCAAATATAAGTTCAATAGTTTTAATAAAATTATCTTTAGGACTTATAAGATGCAAATTTATTTTATAAGGAATAAGTCCAACTAAAGTATTTAGAACATAATCATTATTACAAAAAGTTATATCTGAAAGATATTTTGAATCAAAAACTTCTAAATCTATTAAATTACCTTCTTCAGATAATAGCAATGCTTCATTTCCTACATATATTAAATTAACTAGTTTTTTATCTGGAACTCTTGAATCAACATATCCCTTTAATAAATTAACAAATTCAATATATTCTTTATCTAATATAAATTGATTTACTGCTTCTTGCAATAAAGCTTTTAAATATTCTGTATATTCTTTTAATTTAAAATTAATAAAACCTTCTAATACAACAGATTTATTAGATTTTATAAAACTTCTTAAAGGACCATATATTAAAGCAAATTTTTGCTCTTTTTCAAACTCTGATATTTTATCTATTAAAATTTTATATTCGTCAAATATAATTTTTTTATCATTTTTTTCAAAATAAAAATAATCGAAATTTATTAATCTTTTTATAATTTTTTCTTCATAAAAAGAGATAATATTTTTTGAAATAATCTCTGATATAAAATCAAAAAAAACATCATTATTTTCACCTATATAATGAACTATTATGTTATTATACAGTTTAAAAGAGTGTTTTGAATATTTTATATCATCAAGTTTGGCTATATTAATTTCACTAGCTATATTATCTAGCAAAGCGACATTATTTTCTTTTATGCATATTGAGACCATAAATCCTCCATATCGTCATTAGTATTTACTTGTTATAGATATATTATTCATTAAAAATTTTTCTGCTATTGATTTTAAAAATTAAATAAGTTATAATTTATTCGTAAAAAAATCCTTAAATATAGACGAAATTTTATAAAAACAATTGACATAAAAAATTAAACATTGGAGGAAGTATAAATGCCTAGAACAAAAGGGTCTAAATCACAAAGAGAGCAAAAAAGAAAAGAAAAAGAATTACAAAGAAAATTAAACATTACTGTTATGATAATTATAGTAGTAAGCATATTGCTTGCAATTTTAATATATACAAAATCTGGATATTTAGGAAAATCATTAAGTCCAATGCTTGGAGGTGTTTTTGGATATATCAAGTATTTAATTCCAGTAGGACTTATGGTAATGGCACTTTACATTGCTCACGATAGAGATACAAAGTATTATTCTACTAAATTAACAATGTTTTTAGTAATTTTAGTATTAGTTGATGTTGTACTTACTTGTTATCAAGTATCTAGTGGAAATATAGATGTAAATAAAGAATTTGAAAGTGCGCTATCAAGAGCGTATGATTTAGGAACAAAAGACTTAGGTGGAGGAGTTATAGGAGCTGTTTTAGCATATCCGTTAATTAAATTTTTAGGTACTTCTGGAACAATTATAGCTTCCATAGGAGTAATATTAGTATTGATTGTATTTATATTTAGCTTACATCCAGCGGATACTATATCAAAATGTATGGACAAAATACTTAACAAGAAAAATAAAGAAAATTTAGAAAAAGACGAAGTTGTTGTTGAAGATAATAAAAAATTATCTTGGCTAGAAAGAATGAGTAAAGATAAAAAAGGCGTAAAAGAAAGTGAACCTTTAGAAGAGCAAATTACAATTAACTTGAAAGAGCCTAAGAAATATGACCATTCACAAGATGCTTTAGATGTACCTAATTTTAAATCAGGCAAAAAATCAAGTGACAATACTATGGCGCAAAGCTTGAATCAAAAGCAAAACTTAGCTCAAGGAGAGGCAAAACAAGAATTATTCTCAAAACAAGAAGTGGAAAAAGAAGAGAAAACAAAAGAAGTTTTACAACTTGAGCACGCTTTAAGAGTTGAAGATGAAAAATATGAATTTCCTCCAGTTGAACTATTAGCATCTGGTAAAGGGAATGATGAAGCTGGAAGTAGAAAGCAACTTTTAGCAACTGCTGAGAAATTAAGAAGAACTCTTTACAGCTTTGGAGTATCTGCTAAAGTTGAAAATGTTTCTGTTGGACCTGCTATTACAAGATACGAGCTTGCTCCAGCTGAAGGTGTAAGAGTTAGCAAAATAGCTAATTTATCTGATGATATTGCTTTAAGCTTAGAGGCTGAAACAATTAGAATAGAAGCACCAATTCCGGGAAAACATACAGTTGGAATTGAAGTTCCTAATAAGGCCAAGGAAGTTGTTGCTTTAAGAGATATAATTGAATCTGATAAATTTTCTGATTCAAAATCAAAAGTTGCTTTTGCCTTAGGAAAAGATGTTGGAGGAGATGCTGTTGTTACAGACATTGCTAAAATGCCTCACTTACTTATAGCAGGTAGTACAGGTTCTGGTAAATCTGTTTGTATAAATACATTAATTACAAGTATTATTTATAAAGCAAAACCTAGTGAAGTTAAACTTCTTATGGTTGACCCAAAAGTTGTTGAACTTTCTGTTTATAATGGAATTCCACATTTACTTATTCCAGTTGTTACTGACCCTAAAAAGGCAGCAGGAGCTTTAGCTTGGGCTGTTCAAGAAATGGTAAACAGATACAGTTTATTTGCAGGGAAAAATGTTAGAGATGTAAAAGGTTATAATGAATCTGCTGAAAAGGCTGGTGAGCCAAAATTACCACAAATAGTTATTATTATAGACGAGCTTGCTGACCTTATGATGGTTGCAGCAAAAGAGGTAGAAGATGCAATTTGTAGATTAGCGCAAATGGCTAGAGCAGCAGGTATGCATCTAGTTATTGCAACTCAAAGACCATCTGTTGATGTTATAACAGGTATAATTAAAGCAAATATTCCATCAAGAATAGCATTTGCTGTTTCATCACAAGTTGACTCAAGAACTATATTAGATAGTGCAGGAGCTGAAAAGCTTTTAGGTAAAGGTGATATGTTATTTTATCCAACAGGTGCAACTAAGCCAACAAGAATTCAAGGAGCATTTATTTCTGACAAGGAAGTAGAAAATATAGTAAAATTCATTCAAAAAGACGGTGAAGGTCAATATGATGAAAGAATAATAGAATCAATAGAAAGAGCAGATGAACCAGAAAAAGTAGCTAATAAGGACGAAGACAATGATGGAGTAGATGATTTACTAGATGATGCTATTGAAATGTGTATTGAAACTGGTCAAGCTTCAACTTCATTTATTCAAAGAAGATTTAAAGTTGGATATGCAAGAGCAGGAAGAATAATAGACCAAATGGAAGAAAGAGGAATAATTTCTGGTTACCAAGGAAGTAAACCTAGAGAAGTATTAATGAGCAAAGAAAGATGGCAAGAACTAAAAATGGGCCAAGGAAATGTAATAAATCAAGAAGTAGCAGAAAGTGAAAATGTAGAAAATAATGTAGAAGGGGAGTAGATTGATTTGAGAAGCAAGATTTTAGCAAAAGATTACAAAGAAGAATTAGCTAATATTGCAGAACAAAAAAGGTTTTCGTTAAGTACAGGAAACCTACTACTTAGTATGTTTTACAAAACAGAAGATAGTTTTGAAAATTATGAAAAGGTAAAAAGAGAAGTTCCAACTAGAGATGAATTTTTTGAAGAAATTGTAGGAAATGTAAAGATGTATTGCAATAATATACAAATTGCAGAGCCTAATACAGAATTAGCAAAAACATTAAAGCAGAATAAGTGCAATATAATATCTGATGCAAATAGAACGACTAAAACTGTAATAACATTTCCTAATGAAAAGAATTTATTATATGGAATTTCTAAAGCTAGTATCCCAGATATTGATGAAACGCTTTCAACAACTGAAAAATCGATTTTAACAGCTATATTAATAGGAAAATGTATTTCTATATCTGAAGTTATTAGAGATTTTAATGGTTGGTCGTGGTCAATACTTCCTAAAGAAATCGAAAGCACAGAATGTAATATTATTTATGAACTTTTAGTATATTTATATGGATACAAATTTATAAATAATATTGATAGTACAAGCTTAAAAAAATTAAAATCTAATATGCCAGCAGAATTATGGAATGAGCTAGAAAAAGTTGCAACTCAATTTTACTTATCTTATGATAAAGCAGAAAATGAACGAGTTTTAAAGATGCTTGCAGAGTATAAAACCAAGCTAAATAAAATGAAAAATCAAAAAGAATTTGTAGAAGAAATAACAGAGGAAAAAAAGGAAAATCTTATAGAGATTAGAAAAATAGATAGTATTTTAAATAATGCAGATGAACTAAAAAAGCAATATTTAGCATATAATAGCAAGTTACCTAATGAGGCTAAAATATTTAGTGTAAGCAATTACGCTGAACTTCTTGAAAAAAGAAGAAAAGATATTATAGAACAAATGAACCTCTATAATAAAATGCAAAATCCTAATGAATTCTTAAAATATAGAGATGAAATAAGATTAAAGGTTAAATTTTATGAAACAAAAACAGATATAACAAAATTTCAAAATGAATTTTTGAAGTGTTTTGAAAAAAAGATTGAAGCGACAAATGACAGAAAAGGTATAACTGATTTATTATATGAAATAAGATATTTGAATTTTATACCAAATTGCAGTATGAAATTAACCAATTTAGAAAGAATGATTATTCCAAAGGCAATAAATGCAAGGGTTTTAAATCCAATATCTAATAATGATGATTTAGATTACAGAATTTTAAAAGGAATATTTGAGACACAAGTTATCTCTTTAGAAGGTTTATATATTAAATTAGGTGCATCAAAAGATGGTTTAAGTGTAATAATATTTGATGGAGATAATATTGAACAAAAGTATGAAGTACCACTTCCAGAAGGAAGTAGTGTTCAAATAAGAAAGTCTAAAAAAGCAAAAATTTTTGAGTAAAAATTTAGATAGAAAGGAGAAATGTTAGGATAACTAACATAAATAAACGAATGAAAATAACTTTTCTAGGAGCAACTAAAACGGTTACAGGATCAAATTTTTTAGTGGAAGGAGCTGGAAAAAGATTTTTAGTTGATTGTGGCCTTCATCAAGGAAGAATGGAAGAAGAACTTTTAAATGATAAACCTTTTGAATATGATGTAAATAGTATTGATTTTATGCTTCTTACACACGCACATATAGACCACGCAGGAAGGATACCAAAGCTTTACAAAGATGGATACAGAAACCCAGTATATGCTACTAAAGCTACTGTTGACCTTTGTGAAATAATGTTACCGGATAGTGGTCATATTCAAGAAACTGAAAATGAAATAAGAAATAAAAAGCGCAAAAGAGCAGGTCAAAAAGTTTTACTAGAGCCATTATATACTGCACAAGATGCAATTGATTGTATGGAGATATTTAGAAGAGTAAAGTATGATGAAATAGTAGATGTAGCACCTGATATACAAGTTAGATTTAATGATGCAGGTCATATGTTAGGATCTAGCATTATTGAAATATGGATTACAGAAGATGGAAAACAACAAAAGATAGTATTTTCAGGAGATTTAGGAAATAATGATATTCCTCTTTTAGCTAGTCCAACTATGATAGATAGTACAGATTATTTAATAATGGAATCAACTTATGGAAATAGATTACACTTAAGAAATGATGATAAAGCAGAACTATTTTTAAATATTGTATCTGAAACTATTAATAATGGTGGAACAGTTGTAATTCCTTCATTTGCAGTAGGTAGAACTCAAGAAATTTTATATGAATTAAATAAAATAAAAGACCAACACAAAGATGATCCAGAATTTCAAAAGAAATATCAAACTTTAATGAGCATACCAGTTTATGTTGATAGTCCTCTTGCTGTTTCAGCAACAGAGGTTTTTAGAAAAAATATGGATTTATTTGATGATGAGATAAAAGAGTTTATATCAAGAGGAGATAATCCACTAGAATTTCCAGGTCTTCATTTTACAAAATCAGTTGATGAGTCTAAAGCTTTAAATGAATCAAATGAGCCTTGTATAATTATATCTGCAAGTGGAATGTGTGATGTTGGTAGAATAAAGCATCACTTAAAACACAATATATGGAATCCACTTAGTACAATTTTATTTGTAGGCTATCAAGCTCCTGGTACATTAGGTAGAAGAATAGTTGACAGAGAGCCTAAAGTAAAGCTTTTAGGAGAAGAATTTGCTGTTAAAGCTAGAATTGAATATATAGAGGGATTTTCAGGTCACGCAGACCAAACAGGTCTTTTATCATTTGTAGGTTCATTTAGAGAAAGAATTCCAAAACATATTTTCTTAGTTCACGGTGAAGAAGATTCGCAAGAAGTGCTCAAAGAAAAAATTATAGAAGAAACTGGAATTGGAGTCAGCATTCCTGAATATGGAGAAGAATATGTACTAGATGAAAAACTAGAAATGACTCAAAAATATAAAAATCCAGCTAAGAGAGAAATAGACAGAATAGAATTAATTGATAAGATGCAATCACTTGAAGATGAACTTGAAGAAATGAAACAAGCTTTAAAAGAAAATATAAGATTACAATTAAGCTCAGATGATGATTTAAACAAATTAAATAATAGAGTAGTAGATTTAAGAAAACAAATTGTAGAAATTATGAATAGAGAGGAAAACTAATGAAAAAGAAATATTATAATGACGCATTTATAGGAAATAAAAATATAATAGCAAGTTTTAGCAAATATGGGGAGCTTTTAAGACTTTATTATCCACTTCCAGATTATAGACAATATTCAAGTTTTTTTCACGTTGGAGTTAAAGTAAATGATTCTAACATTATTTACTTACATAATGATATAAATAATAAATATAATCAATACTATAATGAAAAATCCAATGTATTAAATACAGAAATTGAAAATACCTATTTTAACTTAAGCATCAAGCAAACTGACTGTGTTATGGTTAATCAAGATGTATTATTAAAAAAATATGTATTAAAAAATGAAAATTCAATAGATTTAGACATTAAATTTTTAGTTCATTCTGGAGTGATTTCATCATATAACAATATGGCTGGTGGAATGATTGAAAATGATGCACTTATTCAGTATAGCCATAATTTTACTTGTGCAATATTTTCTAAAGAAAAATTATTTAGTCACCAGCTAAATAATGTAGAGAAAAATATTGATTCAGGTGAAATTTATGACAAAGATTATATAGGAATGTCAGAAAATTCTGCTATAAGCTATAATATAGGAGTATTAAAACCAGGAGAAAAAAAGGAATTTAGCTTAATAGTATTTTTAAAATATGATGAGGGAAATATCTCAGAAGTAATTGAAAAAATTGATAAGCTTAGAAAAGTAAATGTTGATAAAGAAATTGAAAAGGTAGATAAATATTGGAATAAATATTTTGAAGAACATAATACATTAAAAATTAAGAAAGATGGAACAGAGTTTGGAAACAAGCTAGCAGATATATATAATAGAACAATTTTGTTTATGCCATTACTAGTAAATGAAAAGACAGGTGCAATTATAGCATCTCTAGAAGTTGACGAAGAAAGAGATAAATGTGGTAAATATGCATATTGCTGGCCAAGAGATGCAATTATGATTTTAAATAAACTAGACCATTTAGGTTTTTCTGATTTAACAGAAAAATTTTATAGTGTGTTTTTAAAAAATACTCAATGCAAAAATGGAATGTGGGAGCAAAGATTTTTCTCAGATGGAAGATTAGCTCCTTGTTGGGGATACCAAGTAGATGAAACAGCGATTGTTGTATGGGAAGCTTATGAACATTATAAGTTTATTGAAAAAAATACTGGTAAAAAAGATAAAAAATTCTTGAAAGATAACTTAAAGATGCTAGAACTTGCAACAAGATTTCTAGAAAAATATATAGATTTTATACTTGGAAAAGAAGAAAAAGAAGATTTAGTTAGAATTGAATTAGAAAAGAAATATAACTATAAAGAAAGAGATGAAATATATAAACATCCAAGTTATGATTTATGGGAACAAAATGAAGGAGTTCATCTATATTCATTATCTAGCATATTTGGAGCATTCTCAGCAATGATTAAAATATATGATGAGCTTGCAGAATTATTTGTAAATAATAGATTAAAACAAGATGATATAATATTAAATAAAGCTAGATATGAAAGCTATTTAAGAGAAATTAAACAATACATATTGGAAAAATTAGTAGATAAAGAAAGACAAGTCTTACTAAGAAATAAAACAGATAGACTAACCGATATAAGTATGTTAGGTTCAGTTATCCCATTTGGTGTATTTAAACCAGAAGAAAAAATAATAAAAAATACAGTAGAACAAATAAATATGACAATTAGGACTTATTTAGGAGGTTATCTAAGATTTCAAGATGACTCATATATTGGTGGAAAAAATCCTTGGATAATAGCTACCGCTTGGATGGGAATGTACTATAAAAAGATTGGAGATACAGCAAAGGCCAATGAATGTCTAAGATTTATAGTAAATAGTGCAACTCCATTAGGACTTCTTCCAGAACAAGCCAATAGTGATTTAAATGAAACGTGGGTAATTGGCCTAGGTTGGTCACACGCTATGTTTATAGGAATGTTATTAGATTAATAGAAAGGAAGCTATAATGGCTAAAACAAAAACTATATTTGTATGTAGTAGTTGTGGGTATGAATCTCCAAAATGGCTAGGAAAATGTCCAGCGTGCAATGAGTGGAACTCATTTTATGAAGAAAAATTACAACTAACAACATCATCAGGAACCAATGTAAAAATCAAAGAAACTGCAAAACCACTTTCACTAAATCAAGTTGAAGGAAAAGAGGCAGTAAGGAATAAAACAGGAGTAGGTGAACTAGATAGAGTTCTAGGTGGAGGATTAGTAAAAGGCTCATTAGTACTTCTTGGAGGAGAGCCAGGTATAGGTAAATCAACTTTAATACTTCAAATATGCGACAAAATTGCAGATGATGGGAAAGTATTATATGTTTCAGGAGAAGAATCTGCTGAACAAGTTAAACTTAGAGCTGATAGATTAAATATAAAAAATGACAACATTATGTTTTTAGGAGAAACAGATATTGATAGCATTGAAGCGGAAATAATATCAATGAACCCAAAACTTGTTGTAATAGATTCTATTCAAACAATGTTTTCAAGTGAGATAACGTCAGCAGCTGGTACTGTTAGTCAGGTAAGAGAAATTACTTCAAGAATAATGAAATGTTGCAAACAAAATAAAATTACTACGATAATTATAGGTCACGTTACCAAAGATGGAAATATTGCAGGTCCTAGAGTTTTAGAACATATGGTAGATACTGTATTATATTTAGAAGGAGAAAGATATTTTGCATATAGAATATTAAGAGGAGTTAAAAATAGATTTGGCTCAACAAATGAAGTTGGAATGTTTGAAATGCAAAATGAAGGAATGTGTGAAGTTACTAATCCTTCTAAAGTGTTAATTTCAGAAGAACAAGAAAGAGTACCAGGTTCAGCAATTGTATGTAGCTTAGAAGGTACTAGACCACTTTTAGTAGAATTGCAAGCACTAACAACACAAAGCTTTTATGGAATTCCAAAAAGGACAGGAAATGGAATTGATTTTAATAAAATAGCATTGTTAGTTGCTGTTTTAGAAAAAAGAGCGCGGATTAAGTTTAGGAAATCAAGATATTTACTTGAATGTAGTAAGTGGAATGAAAATAACAGAACCTTCAGTAGATTTAGGAATAGCCTTAGTTATAGCCTCAAGCTATAAAAATACATATATTCCTAAGGATATGGCAATAATAGGCGAGGTAAGTCTAACAGGAGAAATAAGGTCAGTAAATATGATAGATAAAAGACTTAAAGAGGCAGAAAGATTAGGAATAAAAAAATGTATAATTCCAGAAAATAACAAAAAAATATTGAAAGATACTTATAAATTAGATATAATAGGTGTTAAAAATATTAATGATGCTCTAAAAGCAGTAGGAATATAAAGTAAAAATGTTAATGCTAAAAAGTATTTATATTTGACAATAAACTAAATTAGTAGTATAAATATAAGAGGTCATAGGCTTATCCTTTAAAGCCTAAATACATAATTAAGGAATATAAAAGATGAAAGAAAAGAATGCAAAAACAAAAAAAGAAAAGAAAGCTACAACAAAAGAAACAAAAAATAAAGAAAAAAGAAATTATTCCAAAGTAATATTATTAGTTATAACAGTTATTGCTATTTTGGTAGTGTTAGGAGCAATAGCTTGGACACTAAATACTGTAATTACAAAAAATAATTATAAAGCAGAAAATCCAATAGCAACAATTGAAATAGAAAATATGGGAAAAATAACAGTAGAACTATATCCACAATATGCACCAAATACAGTTGCAAACTTTATAACTTTAGCAAATAGTGGATTTTATAATGGTCTTACATTCCATAGAACAATACCAGATTTTATGATACAAGGTGGAGATCCTAATGGAGATGGAACAGGAAATGCAACATTAAAAGATATAGGAGAAGATGGAGAAGATAACTATGCAATTAAAGGAGAATTTATAATAAATGGATTTTCTAAAAATACTTTAAAACATACAAGAGGTGTTATCTCTATGGCTAGATCAGATTATTCTTCACTTGGTTTATCTACACAAGGATATAATTCAGGTTCATGTCAATTCTTTATAATGACAGCTGATAACTCAAGCTTAGATGGTATGTATGCAGCATTTGGAGAAGTAAAAGACGGAATGGATATAGTAGATCAAATATCTAATGTAGAAGTTGAAACAAGAGATTCAAGTGATGAAAATTTAACAGCTGATAAACCAGTAAATCCACCAGTTATAACATCTATTAGCGTAGATACAAAAGGAGTAGATTATGGAAAACCAGAAACAATAGAACCATTTGATTATTCTTCATATATAATGAGCCAATATTATAATCAATAATTTAAGTTTTGGTTAAAAAAATAATATTTAAAGGAGGTCAATTATTGACCTCCTTTTAGACTTGTGCGACGTGCATGTCGTTTAGTTAATCGGTGAAAGTCCGTAGTGGAGGTATGTATCGCCAACCACATAGTGAAACACAAGTGTTCCATCGTGAGGTGTGACATGGAGGAAGTGTGTAGCAAAATCTTGGCTCGATGTACAAAAACTTGATATTAAGGCTGTATAAATGGATAAGACCACCAAACAGGTTAAAGTCCGAAAGATACACGTAATTTATGCAGTAAATCAAGCGAGTAAAAGAGGAAAATTAAATGACTTACCACGTGAGGTCTTGC
>CANQYG010000004.1 GCA_947628015.1 uncultured Clostridia bacterium | reverse complement strand
AACAGAAATGGTATTTGGAAGAGGTGCTAATCCTCCAATAGAGGTAAAATTAGATGATGGCAGAAAAGTATTGATAGAAGGAAAAATTGATAGAGTAGATATTGCAAAAATGCCTGATGGAAAATATATAAGAATTATAGACTATAAATCTTCAAGTAAGGATTTAGACTTAAATAAGTTTGTTGCAGGTTTGCAAATACAATTAGTTACTTATGTAGATGCAGTTTGCAGGGAAAATACTGATGTAGCACCTGCTGGAGCCTTGTATTTTACATTGCTAGAGCCTAAAATATTAGGAAATACAAAAAATATTAGTAAAGAAGAAGTAGAAAAATTAATAAAAGAAAATTATAGAATGCAAGGATTAGTTTTAGCAGATGTAAATGTAATAAAGGCAATGGATACAAATTTAAAAGATGGAAAATCAGATGTTGTACCGGTTACTATAAATAAAAGTGGAGAAATAAATTATTCTAAATCAGATACAGTAACAAGAGAAGAATTTGAAAAATTACAAAAATATACAAATAAGATAATAAAACAAATTTCAAAAGAAATAATAGAAGGAAAAATTGATTTGAAACCTTATTATAGTATGAAAGAAAAAAATACACCTTGTAGATTTTGTGAGTATAAATCAATATGTCAGTTCAATCCAAAATTTAAAGGAAATGATTATAAATTTGTAGAAAATAGAAAGAAACAAGATATTTTAGATAGTATCAAAGAAGACTAATTCAGTATTAAAATATTGTAATTTTTTGTGGCTAGCTGCCCGAAAATTACAATGTTTTAATCTTAAGAAAGGGAGTATAATGAAATTAGTAGTTCAAAGAGTTACAAGAGCAAGCGTAACAGTTGAAAATGAAATAGTTGGAAAAATAGAAAAAGGATTAATGGTATTGCTAGGAATAGGAGAAAATGATACAGAAGAAATAGCAGATTTTCTAGTAAATAAATTAGTAAATTTAAGAATATTTGAAGATGAAAATGAAAAGATGAATTTATCAGTTAAAGATGTAGGAGGAAAAGTTTTAATTGTATCTCAGTTTACTTTGTATGGTGATGCAAGTCATGGAAATAGACCATCATTTACCACAGCTGCTAAACCAGAAAATGCAAATAAATTGTATGAATATTTTTGTAGAAAATGTGAAGAAAAAGTTCCAGTTCAAAAAGGTAAATTTAGACATCATATGGACGTGGAACTTATAAATGATGGACCTGTAACGATTATTTTGGAAAAGAATTAATAGTAAATAACAAATATAAAGATGTTATTTAAGAAGTAACAAAAAGGAAAAAAAGATTAGGAAAGGTAATTTCCTAGTCTTTTTTGCTAGACTTTATGAATATTTTTTTAATAAATATTTCAACAATTTATAATAAATTTATCTTTATATTATTAAAGATTTTTTATAAAATAATTTAAATATAAAAATAAAAAATTTAATTAAGGTAAAAACTTAATAAAAATTATTATGTTAAAAATATAGCATAATATCAATATAAAATCAAGAAAATGAAAATTAAAAGTTTGTAATAATTTAATAAAAAATGAAAAGCAAAAATCTTATAAAAAGCTTACACAAAGCTAATTATAAGATTTTTTGTTTTTTTATTAAGTTTTTACCTTAATAAAAATAACATAATGTAAAAATGGAGGGATTAAACGAATGAAAGTCAAGGAAATACAAGAACAAGGAAATGTTAATTTGAAATTACAAAATAAGAAAAAACAGAAAATAAAGGAAAAAGGAATAACATTAATAGCACTAGTTGTAACAATAATAATATTATTGATATTAGTAGGAGTAGCAATCTCACAAATATCAGGAGAAAATGGACTGATAAAAAGGGCAAAAGAGGCAGTAGAAAAATATAAAGAAGAAGCAGAAAAAGAACAAATCCAATTAGGAGAATTAGAGCAATATGTAAGTGATTTTTCAATAGTAGGAGGAGAAGAAGAAGAAGGAGAAAAAGCATTAGTAGAAATAAAAGGATTTGAAGTAACAGGAGATGTAGTAGAAAGGCAGATAACAGTAAAAGTAACAACAAGAGGAGAAACAACAGGAATAGAATATAAGATAAATACAGAAGAAGAATGGATAAAAGGGGAAGAAGGAAAAAAAGTAGGAGAAGAAACAGAATATAGCCATACATTTGAAACATTAACATTAGGAAAAAGTTATTATATAAGAGTAAAAGTATATGATGTAAATAGTAAATATAAAGAAGCAATAAGTGAAATAGTAACATTAAGTTATGAAATGACAGCGGAAGAAAGAGATGTATTAATAGATAAAACATATTTAACAGGAGATGGAACATTAAGGACAGGAACAATGCCAAACAATGGAGAAGTAACACAAACATTAAATGCAGGAGAAGAATATAAAATAAAACAAGGATATTATAGTGGAGGAACAATAACAGCAAAATTATTAGGAGACCAGACAAGTGGAGATGCAGTAGCAGGAGAAATATTAAGTGGAAAGAAAGCATGGGTAAATGGAGCATTGGTAACAGGAGAGATGACGGATAACGGAAAAGTAACACAAACATTGGATGCAGGACAAAGTTATAAAATAGCAAAGGGATACCATAATGGAGAAGGAACAGTAACAGCAAAAACATTAGAAGAACAGACAAGAGGGACAGCGGGAGCGAGTGATATATTGAGTGGACAAACAGCGTATGTTAATGGAAAAAGTGTGACTGGAAATATGAAAAATAACGGAGGAAAGACTGTTGATACAAGTGGAACAACAAGTGACAGTAATCATATAATGTTAAAAGTACCTGAGACTGGATACTATAATCAAAATAGTATGATTCAAGCATTAAAAAGTGACATAAAATCTAAATTTTACTCTAATATAACAAATCATTACTTAGAATCTTGGGGTGGTTTAAGTTCTGGAGAATCATACACAGCTGGACATAGTAACAAGTATTTTTTAGCTGTTACAGTAAATAAGGATATGTCTCCTCAAGCAAAAAATTTCAGTTTAACAGTTACTGGAGCTGATGGGATAACTAAGGTGTGGGATGATAGCAGAATTGAAGTGTGGTATGGATCTAATTTAAAAACCCGGAGAAACGAGATTGACTTCTGATGGTGATTGCTGGTACTTAGTTTTCGGTTTCGATACTGACGTATTCGCATATTAGATTATTTAGAAGATGGAAAGTTTAAAATTATTATATTAAATAAGAAAATTTATTTTTAATAAAGTTGAAGAATATAAAGATTTAAGCTTGTTGAAAATTTTAGCGGGTTTAAATCTTTTTTTAATTTATAATAGAAGTCTAAATAATAAGCATTTAATTATTACAAAGTAAAAACAAATATAGGATATGCTGGTAGTAACAAAGGATTTAGCTTTGTAATATATAAAACTCAATTTTAGAATGATTAGACACATAAAGAAAAATAAAATGAAGGAATTTTTTTGAACTATGAATAGTAATATTCACAAATAAAGATAAAAATAGTCCTATAGCAAGTTTATCACATACAAAGTGGAATTAATAAAAATAGGAAAAAAATTATAATCAAATAAAAAATTATAATTAAGGTAAAAACTTAATAAAAAATTAATATATGAAAAATATAGCATAGTATAAGGACAAAATCAAGAAAATCAAAATTAAAAGTTTGTAATAATTTAATAAAAAAATTACAAGCAAAAATCTTATAAAAAGCTTACACAAAGCTAATTATAAGATTTTTTGTTTTTTTATTAAGTTTTTACCTTAATAAAAATAACATAATGTAAAAATGGAGGGATTAAACGAATGAAAGTCAAGGAAATACAAGAAAAAGAAAATGTTAATTTACAATTAAAAAATAAGAAAAAACAGAAATTAAAGGAAAAAGGAATAACATTAATAGCACTAGTTGTAACAATAATAATATTGTTAATCTTAGCAGGAGTAACATTAAATATGGCAATGTCAGGAGATGGATTATTTAGCAAAGCAAGAAATGCAGCAGATAAATATAAGAAAGCACAAGAAAATGAGGCAGAATTAATAGGTGAAATAGAAAAAGAGCAAATACAATTTGGTGGAGAAGTTGTAGGAAGATTTTTTTGTAAAGCTGAAGGAGATACATCAGGTACGGAACGAGCTTGTGTGCCTTTGAAATTGGAAACGATAAGCACAGATAATCGGATATGTGATTTCTAATGGTGAAGTTTTGAAATTTAATAAAAAATGTTTTGTAAGCTTTTATGATGTTAAGTGCGAAAGTTGCTCTGAAGATTGTGGGACTCATCTTGGATATGTTCTTAATAATGAGTATGAAGCGAATAGTGACCTCTTGAATTTAATTGGTCGTCTTCAAAGTAAGAATTCAGAGCTACAATTAGGAATTAGGAGTTTAATATTAAATCCAAATGATACATTAGAGTTTCGATGGAAAGTGATGAACAATATAAGTGGAGCAAATGGCAAAGAATATATTGGAAAAGTGGAATTAGGAATAGAGGTCATATCAATTGATTGATTTAGATATTTCTTAAAAGTATATCTTTTTGAAGATTTATTATAGTATAAAATATAAATATGAAAAATTATTTATATTTTATACTAATTTATTATAACTCATATAATTGTTGAGAAGAAATTAGAAATGTTGATACTGTTATGATTTAGCTGTTACAGTATCAGTATACAGTAGCTCTTTGACAACGATTTATTAATATTTTTTTCTACCAACTACAACAAATCTTCCATCAGCAGTGTGGTAAGAACAAGTTGATAAAGTAATTAATTGGTCACCATATTTAGCATCTATTCCTGTATCATATAAAGAAGATTTTTTAACATTTTGAATAAAAGTATTATATTCTTCTTCATTTTTAGCATTTATAAATTGATAGTATTTAAAAACATTTTTATCAGTTTTAAAATACACCTTAGAATAAAAAGCACCAACGATTTCATAGTCAGCATCTTCTTGCAAAGTTGTAAATCTTATAATAGGATGCTCTTTATAAAAATCAATATTATTATATTTCAATAAATTTTGAAACATTGTGCTATTTTTCATATTATGACCATATATAAGTAAATTACTGCTAGGAATGTCCCAGTTATAATCTTTATCTAAAAAAATAGCGCCAGCACTAGAAAATTCACCTTTATAATTATGATTCATATAAAAATCATTATCTTTAGCTTGCAAAACAGGATAATTAATATCAGTATTTTCAATTTCAACCCATCCTATAATCTCACTATTTTGTTTCTTTAGTTCTTCTAATTTCAAAATTCGTTCAGGCTTAGTATATTGATTTACAGGTTCTTGCAAATTATTTTCATCTATAAAATTAGTCTGCTCTGAAATTGTAATTTCATTTAATAAATTAGTTTGTTTTTTAGAAATGTAAAAATCATAAAAATACTTTACAATATAAATTATAGAAAGAATGGCAATTATTATTAATAAAATATAAATAGTTTTACGAATATAATTTTTAGATTTTGTATTCATAATGAATTTTATTCCTTTCTTTACCAGTTAAATATGTAATAGTTTAGCCTACAATAAATGTAGGCTATAACTAATAAAGCTTACTTAGAAATCTCTTTTCTTTAAAACAACCATACTTAAAATTGCAGTTCCTAAAAGAGCAAAGGCAAGACTTAAATAGCTTTCAACACCAGTTTTTGGAGTGACATCTTTTTCAGCTTTAGCAGATAATTTGGCATAAATTATTGTATCTTCAGTTAAAGGAGTTTCAAAATCAAAAGCTTCTTTAAAATCAGGATCTAAATAATAACCATCTAATTTATAGTCACCATAACCTAACTCATCTAAATTTATTAGTGAATTTAATTGTTCCATAGAAATAGTAGTATTAGACATTATTTGAGTATCAACTGTTTTGTACATTATACGAACACTAACATTGATATTAGGAACGAAATCATCACCTTCAAATTTTAAACCTTCTTTAAAGTTTTCATTACTTACGAATTTTACATTATTTGAAGGGTCTGTAACAACTACAGTATTTCCACTAACAAAAATTTTATCAGTTGTAGTATCACTATTTTCAACATCAAATGTTGCTAAAGCATCATTTACAGCTAAGTAAACAACATTTTCTGGTTGACTAGAATTAAGAGTACCATTCATTATAAGTTTTGGCTCTTTATCAGCACCTAAACTTTGGCTTTTTGCAATTTCAATACCAACATTTGCATTTTCACCATTTTCTCCTAATGTTAAATCTTGAACTTCAACAATACCAGCATTTGTAATGATTGCACCATAACCACAACCAGTTACATTAACTTTATTTAATACAAGAGTACCACCATTGTATGCTTGAGCACCATATTTTGGAGAATTTTTTAAATTAACATTATTTAATATTAATTTACCTGTATCTGAACCAGCTGTAAGAAGTGTTGCATTACCAACTCTTGGCCATGAAGCATCTTCTAATTGTTTAGTTGTAAATATTGAATGTCCATTACCATTAATAGTTACAGTTTTGTCTGTAAATTCTATTGGAGCATCTAAATCGATATCATTTGCTAATGTAATTACTACTGAGCTTTCTTCACCAGATATTGCTTCTTTTAAACTTTCATAACTATTTACAGATTTACTTTCTGCATGACAAAAACTTGGAGCAAAAAATAAAACTGCAGATAATATTGTTAAAAATAAAATTGTTTTAGTTTTCATTTTCTTTAATCCTTTCATTAATATATTTATAAATACAAAAAACATTTTTAATTTTGTTTATAGTATTTTTATAATTTTAGTATTTCCTCAAAAAACAAAATTATACAAAATTAAAAATTAATCGACTTAATATCCAAAATTAAGAAAAAATTGTAAAAATTTGTAAAAAAGTATTGTAAATAAAAAAATAAAGTTATAAAATGGAATATATTGCCAACAAAGGAGAATATGAAATGTTAAACGTACTAAAATACAACCCATTAAATATAACTTTATTTTTATTATTAAATTCAATAAATATATTTTTAGAAAACGAAGTAATAATTAAAATTTTTAAAATTGATGAAAAATGCAAATTAAAGCTATTTTTGACTGAATTTATTTTGGAGACGATTTTATCATTATTTTTACCAATGCCAATTTTTATATCATTAGATATAGTTTTGAAGCTATGTTTATACAAAATTTTTTTCAAGTTAAAAGCAGAAAAATTATATTTAGCAGTAATAACAAGTGAAATAATAAAAACAATATCAGAAGGTATGCTTTTAATAAATACATTTATAAATAATTTAAATTTAGTTTATATAGCAGAAATTACCATAAATTTAATAATAATTTTATTTATAAAACATAAAAAAATTGAAATTATAGTAAAAGAATGTTTAGATGAAAAAATAAAAAACAAAATAACATTAATAAGCTTAAGTTCAATAGTTTTAATTTTTATAGCAAAAATAAAAATAATAGGAGATATAGAGAAAATTCCAATTTATTTATATATGCTATTTAGCCTAATGCAAGTTGCTTATTTAGTGGTTTTTATAAAAAATATATTAAATATGATAAATCAAAGTAATACTAAAATAATTATAGAGAATTTAGAGGGTTCAAATCAGAGATTACAAGAAAATTATGATAGCGTCAGAGCCTTTAAACACGATTTTAATAACATTATGCAAGGTTTAGGTGGATATATAATTGCTAAAGATTTTGATGGATTGAATAAAATGTATAAATCAATAATAAATGAATGTCAAGAAATAAATGAAAAGCAAAGCATAAATGAAGATGTTATTTCTAATCCAGCAATATTGAATCTTATAAATAATAAAATAAAACTTGCAAGAGAAAAATCTGTAAAAATAAAGCTAGAAGTATATATAGACCTAAATACATTAAAAGTTCCAACTTATGATTTATGTAGAATACTTGGTATTCTTATAGATAATGCTATTGAAGCTTGCAATGGTTGTGAAACGAAAGTTATAAGTATAAAATTTTTAAGAGATAAATACAACAATAGAAATTTAATTATAATAGAAAACCCATATAAAAATTATTTAATAGATGTAAAGAAAATATATGAAAAAGGATTTTCAAGCAAAAAAGATAAAATATCTCACGGACTTGGATTATGGAAGGTAAAACAAATATTAAACAAAAATAAAAATATACAAATATATACAAGTAGAGACAAATTATTTAAACAGCAATTAGAAATATATTAGTTGCAAAACGCAACTTTTTGTTATAAAATATAGTTCAAAGGATAATTTATGCTACGAAGGAAGTAGAAAAAATATAAATAAAATTATAAATAAGGATATAAAAGATATAGAAGGATATAGATAAGATAGCAAAATATCATATAGAATTTGAAAAAATTCATCCTTTTGAAGATGGAAATGGAAGAACAGGAAGATTACTTATAAATTATGAGCTAATAAAAAAATTGTGCACCAGCAGTAATAAAAAAAGAAGAAAGAACAAAATACTATGAATTATTAAGAAAATCAGATACTAAAGAACTTGAAAATTGGCTAAAAGAATTGTCTGAAAAAGAAATGCAAAGAATGAAAAAATTTGGATAAAAAATAAGGAGTAAGTTATGAAGATTTTAACTTTTTTAACAAAAGAGCAGTGTTCTGGAGATAATAAATTAGAAATATTCAAAAAAAGAAACGCAGAAGCAGAAATAACAGACTTTTCTATACTTCAAGGTGGATGGACTAATTACTATAACGATAATAGTGAATATTTTTTAAAAAGAAGAAGAGGATTATATTGGACTAAATCTAAGGGAACAGATAATAAAATATGTTATGTTGATAATTTTGGCAAAATTCATTCTATTGACGCTAACAAGCGTATGACAGGAATTCGTCTTGCTACAAAATTTTTAGAAATTGGTTCAATTCCGACAAATGGAAAAAGAGGAAACTGGAAAGAAGATGGAATTCTAGAAGTAGAATATGGATATTATCCACAAAATGCAGTACAAAGAAATATGCAGTTACAATTAGAAAAGCTATTTCAATATAGTAATATAATAAAAACAGGAAATAGGTATACAACAGATTTGGAGTATGGTAAAAATGAGAACAAAGAGTATGAAGAATATGAATATAACGAAAAAAGGTATGTGAGAGTTAAAGCAAACTTCTTTAGTTCAACTGATGAAGTGGTACTTTCAAATGGGGAGAGATATAATAATGGAGATTTTATATGGGTAGGAGTATCTCCAGTTAAATGGCTAGTTGATGAAAGATCAAAATAATGGTAACAGATAAAATAATTTTGGCAGGAATTCCATTTAATGATTTAAATAATTATTATAGTGAAGAAGATTTTGAAAAAACATATATAAAAAAGTTTACAAATATATATCTATCAAGAGAATTAGAACAATCAATAAAAAGACAAGAAATAAAATTACACCAAATTGAAGAAATAAAAAAATATGAAAATAAAGGAATAAAAGCATTTAAAGAAATAGGAAAAATGTATAGCAGTTATTTAGAAAAAGAGAATGAGAAAGAGGAAAGAGATAAATAATGCAAGATGTTAAATATATTCAAGCAGCAACACAAGTGTTAGAAATTTTAAAATATATGCCACAAAAGGATATAAATAGAAAGATTCCAAAAAGCTTTATAAATTTTTTACAAGATATTTCAAACAAGGAAAATATACCAAAATTTAATCATGAACTACCAATTAATAGATTAAATATAAATGAGCAAACTAAAGAAATTTTAGGTTTTATGTATATAACTTGGTGGTCTAATGAAGATGAAAGAAAAGAATATAAGAAAATAATACAAACTCTCTTTTAATTTCATAATTATTGATGACAAAATAAAAAACTCATTATTTATTTAGTGTAATTTTTTATACCAAAATAATGTTGTTTTTTACTTTTATGAAAATTTAATAATTCTGTGAATAACTATGTCAAGTAAAAAAATAAATGCATTATTTCACGATAAGAAAAAATCAAGAAAAAATCTTGATTTTTTTTTATTTATTTGATATAATTACAAACGTTGAAAAATACACACACAAACGGAGTATAAAATTGATGCCTAAAAAGGTAGTTTTATATGAAGAAATTTGTGGAGGTTAAAAACAAAAAGGAGGATTTTAAAATGGCAGTAGTTGCAATGAAACAATTACTAGAAGCTGGTGTTCACTTTGGACATCAAACAAGAAGATGGGACCCAAGAATGGCTGAATATATATTTCAAGCTAGAAATGGTATCCACATTATTGATTTACAAAAGACATCTAAAAAATTAGATGAAGCTTATGCATTTATGAAAGAACAAGCAGAAGAAGGAAAAACAGTTCTATTTGTAGGAACTAAAAAACAAGCTCAGGACTGTGTAAAAGAAGCAGCAGAAAAAAGTGGAATGTTCTATGTAAATGAAAGATGGTTAGGTGGAACTCTAACAAACTTTAAAACAATTAGAAAAAGAATTGAGAGATTAACTCAATTAGAAACAATGGAACAAGATGGTACATTTGATGTATTACCTAAAAAAGAAGTAGTTCTTTTAAGAAAAGAAATGGAAAAATTAAATAAAAATTTAGGTGGAATAAAAGAAATGACAGGTATTCCTGATATTATCTTTTTAGTTGATCCTAAAAAAGAACATATAGCAGTTCAAGAAGCTAGAAAATTAAATATTCCAATTATCGGATTAGTTGATACAAACTGTGATCCAAATGATGTTGATTATGTTATTCCAGGAAATGATGATGCAATAAGAGCAGTAAAATTAATTACTGATGTTATGGCTAATGCTATAATAGAGGGAAAACAAGGAGAAAGCTTAGAAACTGAAGAAGTTGTAGCTGAGTCTGAAGAACCAAGTGAAGAACAAGCATCTATGGAAGAAGTAATTGCTGAACAAGAATCAGAAGTAGAAGAATAAAAATAATATAAAAAAGTTAGATAGTATGAAATTAATCTATATATTTTTAAGATTGTTTAATACTATCTAAAAATATAAATAAGGAGGATAAAAGTATGATTACAGCTAGCCAAGTTAAAGAATTGAGAGAAAAAACAGGTGCAGGAATGATGGACTGCAAAAAAGTTTTAACAGAAACAGATGGAAATGAAGAAAAAGCTATTGAATTATTACGTGAAAGAGGAATAATGAAAGCAGCTAAAAAGTCAGATAGAATAGCAGCAGAAGGATTAGTTGCAGCTTATGTTAGTGATGATAAAAAAGTAGGAGCATTAGTAGAAGTTAATGCTGAAACAGATTTCGTTGCTAAAAATACAGAATTCCAAGAGTTTGTAAAAAATGTTGTAAAACAAGTAGCTCAAAGCAATCCAAAAGATGTTGATGATTTACTTTCTCAAAAATCTTTAGAAGATTCAAACTTAACAGTACAAGAAGTATTAACAAATAAAATAGCAACAATTGGTGAAAATATGCATGTAAGAAGATTTGTTAGATTTGAAACAGAAAGTGGAAGTATAGTAAGCTATATTCACGGAGAAGGAAAAATTGGTGTTTTAGTTGAGATGGAAGGTGCTGATGAAGTAGTTGGAAAAGATGTATGTATGCAAATTGCGGCAGCTAAACCAGAATTTTTATCAGAAGAAGAAGTACCATCAGATAGATTAGATAAAGAAAAAGAAATACTTAAAGCACAAGTTATAAATGAAGGAAAACCAGAAGCAGTAGCAGAAAAAATAGTAGCTGGAAGATTAGGAAAATTCTATTCAGAAATTTGCTTACTAGACCAAGAATTTGTTAAAGATCCAAGCAAAAAAGTAGGACAAATGGTTTCAGAGAAAAATGGAAAAGTTGTAAAATTTGCAAGATTTGAAAAAGGTGAAGGTCTAGAAAAAAGAGAAGAAAACTTTGCTGAAGAAGTAGCAAAACAATTACAATAAGAATGTATTTAAAACTCGTTAAACGGGGGTTGACACAAAAGTAAAATTATGATAAAATATTTTAGCGTATGTGTATTGTCACATACGCTAGAAAAGATTTTTTATGCTGGAGGTGTATTTAATATGGCAACAAAAGGAGCAAGAGAACATATAACTTTAGAATGTACAGAATGCCACAATAGAAACTATGTTACAGAAAAAAATAAAAAAAATAATTCTGATAGATTAGAAATAAAAAAATATTGTAGATTCTGTAAAAAGTCAACAGCACACAAAGAAACAAAATAGTTCTTGTATTTAGGAGGAATCAAAATGGCTAAAAAGAACAATAAAAAGAAAGTGAAAAACAATAAAAAAGTAGTAGAAAAAAATACTAAAATAGTTGAAGAAGCTAAAGACGAAGAAATACAAGAAGAAGTATCAGAAGTAAAAGATACTTCAAAAAGTACTGTTAAAGATAATAAAAAAGAATCTAAAAAGCAAGTAAAAGTAGCCAAAACTGAAAAAAAATCAAATAAAAAACACTGGTTTAAAGATTTTAAAGCAGAACTAAAAAAAGTAATTTGGCCTAGTAAAAAAGAATTATTTAGTAATACTGTAGTGGTTCTTGTAGTAGTTATAGTTGTTTCTTTATTAGTATTTATATTAGACCTTATTTTTGACGGAATAACTACATTCGGAGTAAAACAAGTTGAAAAATTACAAGATAATAATGTAGTAAATGAAGTTGTAGAAGATAATGAAACTTCAGAAAATGAAACAACAACTGAAGATGAACAAAACTCTGTAAATGAAGAAAATGCAGACACTGAAAGCAATGAAGGAGTATCTATAGAAGAAACTAATACAAACGTAGAAGAATAAGTACGAATAAAACATTTTTTAAAGGAGGCTAAACATGTCTCAAAAAGATTATGATTTAGAACCAAGATGGTATGTAGTTCATACATATTCAGGATATGAAAATAAAGTAAAAACTGACTTAGAGAAAACCATTAAAAACAGAGAATTACAGGACTACTTTTTTGATATAATTGTTCCAATGGAAGAACAAATAGAAATAAAAGACGGAAAAAGAAAAACTAATTTAAAAAAGGTATTTCCAGGTTATGTTTTGGTAAAAATGATTGTTACAGAAGAAACTTGGTACATAGTTAGAAATACTAGAGGTGTAACAGGATTTGTTGGATCAGGAACAGACCCAATACCACTTACTGATTATGAAATTAGAAGAATGGGATTTGATACTCAATCAATAAATATTGACTATGAAGTTAATGATAATATAAGAGTAATTAATGGACCATTTGCAGACTTCACAGGAACAGTTACTGAAATAAATAAAGAAAAGAAAAAAGTAAAGGTATTAGTATCAATGTTTGGTAGGGAAACACCAGTTGAGCTAGACTTTTCAGAAGTTGAAAAAGTAAAATAAATAAAATTTTTTGATGCATATAATCGTTAGAGCAAAATTAAGATATTGCCAAAAGCTGTGCTTTTGTTGCAATAGCTATAGGTGTAACCAAAGATTTTGATAACGATTTATATAAATTATTTTTAATATACAAACCAAAGGAGGTGCTAAAAATGGCTGACAAGAAAGAAGAGAAAGAAATTATCATTAAATTACAAATTGAAGCAGGTAAAGCTACTCCAGCTCCACCAGTTGGACCAGCACTAGGAGGTAGTGGTGTTAATATCATGGACTTCGTAAAGCAATTTAATGATAGAACAGCTAAACAAGCAGGATTAATAATCCCAGTTGTAATTACTGTTCATCCTGATAAATCATTTGACTTTATAACAAAAGAACCACCAGTTGCAGTTTTAATTAAAAAATCTATTAATTTAGCTAAAGGTTCTGGAAAGCCAAATAGAGAAAAAGTTGGAAAAATAACAAAGGCACAAATTGAAGAAATAGCTAAGCAAAAAATGCCAGACTTAAATGCAGGTTCATTAGAATCAGCAATGAGTATGGTTGCTGGAACAGCTCGTTCAATGGGTGTCACAGTAGAAGATTAATCAAAAAATTGGGAGAAGTAAAACTACTTCGATATAACCAAAGGAGGGTAAAATGAAAAGAGGAAAAAGATACCAAGAAAGTGCAAAATTGGTAGATTCAAAAAAATTATACTCTGCAAAAGATGCATTAAGTATAATTGAAAAAATGCCTAAAACTAAGTTTGACCAAACTGTTGAACTACATGTAAAATTAGGAGTTGATTCTAAATATGCAGATCAACAAGTAAGAGGTACAGTTGTACTTCCAAATGGAACAGGTAAAACATTAAAAGTTTTAGTATTTGCTAAAGGACCAAAAGCAGATGAAGCAAAAAATGCTGGAGCAGATTTCGTAGGAGCCGAAGAATTAATTCCTAAAATTGAAAAAGAAAATTGGTTTGAGTATGATGTTATTGTCGCTACTCCAGATATGATGGGTGTAGTAGGAAGATTAGGTAAAGTATTAGGACCAAAAGGATTAATGCCAAACCCTAAATCAGGAACTGTAACAATGGATGTTGCAAAAGCAATCTCAGATGTTAAATCTGGTAAAGTTGAATATAGACTAGATAAAAGTAATATAATTCACCTAGGATTTGGAAAAATCTCATTTGGTGTAGAAAAATTACTAGAAAACTATGAAACAATAATAAATGCAATTATAAAAGCAAAACCAGCAGCAGCTAAAGGTCAATATATCAAGAGTGTATCAATAGCACCAACTATGGGACCAGGTTTGTATATAGACCAAAAATAATTTAAGCAATCGGTTAAGTAAAATAAGTAATTATTTTAACTTATAGCTGTAAAAAACAGCATATAATAGCCAAAGACAGTAGGCATAAAGGAAGTCCTACCGAGGTTAAATATAAGAGAGAATATAAGTTCAATCTATATTTGCCTTGTGGCTATGTAGATTGAACTTTTTTATAATTAGGAGGTGAAAAAGAAAAATGGCAAATAAAGCAATCATTGCTAAAAAAGAAGCAGAAGTTAAAGAATTAGCTGAATATTTAAAATCTTCAAATTTAGTTCTTTTAATAGATTACAGAGGAACAACAGTTGAACAAGATACAAAAATAAGAAAATCATTAAGAGAAACAAATGCAAACTGCAAAATCATAAAAAATAATATCATAAAAAGAGCTCTAGAATCAAACGGAGAATCTGGATTAGATGATTTATTAGAAGGACCAACAGCAATAATTTCTACAACAGAAGATTATTTATCAGCATTAAAAGTAGCATATAAATTTTCAAAAGAAAATGAAAACTACAAAATAAAAGGTGGAATGATTGAAGGAAAAGTTATGAGTGTAGAAGAAATTATTACACTTGCAAAACTTCCATCAAGAGAAGAACTTCTATCAAAACTTGCTGGATCATTATTACAAACAATTTCAAAAGTTGCAGTTGCAATTGACCAAGTAAGAATAAAGAAAGAAGCAGAAGCCGGAGCTTAATGATTTAAGCACATACAAAAAATTAAAAATTTTTAGTTAAAAAACTAAAAAATGAAACTTAAAACTTAAACTTAAAATTTAAAAATTAAATTTAAAATTAAAAATTAAAATCAAAATTTAAAATTAATTGTAATCAGCCATGATTACAAGGAAAAAGGAGGAATTTAAAATGGCAAAAGTTGATGAAATATTAGAATCAATTGACAGCTTAACAGTAGTTGAATTAGCTGAATTAGTAAAAAATATCGAAGAAAAATATGGAGTATCTGCAGCAGCAGTTGCAGCACCAGCAGCAGGAGCTGTAGCAGGTGGAGCAGCTGAAGAAAAATCAAGCTTCAATGTAATATTAAAAGATGCAGGAGCACAAAAAATCCAAGTTATAAAAGTAGTTAGAGATGCAACAGGATTAGGATTAAAAGAAGCAAAAGACTTAGTTGATGGCGCTCCAAAAACAGTTAAAGAAAATGTAGCAACAGCAGACGCTGAAGAATTAAAGAAAAAATTAGAAGAAGCTGGAGCAACAGTAGAATTACAATAATTAAATTTAAAATTAAAAAAATAAGTTCTTTGTTATTAATAATTAACAAAGAGCTTTATTTTTTTAATTTATTATATAAATAATAAATTATAGCATATAATTAATTGACTTTAAGAAATATAAGTTATAAAATGTTAAAGACTACATATATTTAACAATTAAGTATAAAGGAGTGCAAATCAAATATGATTATACTATTAGATGCAATGGGTGGAGATAATGCTCCAGATGCAACAATAAGAGGTGCTGTAAGTGCCATAAATGAGGTTGAGGCAGAGGTAGTTTTAATAGGAAAAGAAACAGTTATAAATACTAAAGTAAGAGAATTTTATGGGAAAAGTTTAAAAGACATATCTCCAAGATTAAGTATTTATAATTGCAATGATACAATAGAAATGGAGGATATTCCAACTCAAGCAATAAAAAATAAAAAAGATTCTTCTATGGTTGTTGGCTTTAATTTATTAAAAGAAGGAAAAGGAGATGTTTTTATTTCTGCAGGAAATTCAGGAGCACTTCTTACAGGAGCAACTTTAATTGTTGGAAGAATTAAAGGTATTGATAGACCAGCATTGGCAGGAATCTTACCTTCTTATCATGGAAGTTTAGTTTTAATGGATTGTGGAGCAAACACTAATTGCAAGCCTATTAATTTACTACAATTTGCTCAAATGTCAACAATTTATATGCACAACACACTTGGAATAGAAGCACCAAAACTAGGACTTTTAAACATTGGTACAGAAGAGACTAAAGGAAATGAACTTGTAAGAAATTCGTATCAATTATTAAAAAAATATTCTAATGAATTAAATATCAATTTTATTGGAAACATAGAAGGAAGAGATGCTTTTTCAGGTGATGTCGATATAGTTGTTGCAGATGGATTTACAGGAAATGTTTTCTTAAAATCAGTAGAAGGTTTAGGAAAATTTATAAAAAAATCATTAAAAGAAAGTTTAATGCATAATATGCTAAGTAAGGTAAGTACTTTACCAGCACTTCCTTCAATAAAAAGATTTTCAAAAATGGTAGATTACAAAGAATATGGAGGAGCGCTTTTCTTAGGAGTACAAAAGCCTGTTGTAAAGGCTCATGGAAGTAGTGATGAGAAGTTATTCAAATTTACCATAAAACAAGCAGAAAATTTTGTTAAAAATAAAGCAGTTGACCAATTGACCGAGATATATGAATCTGATTTGAATAAGGAAAAAATGCAAGAAATAAAGGCATTTATACAAGATTTAGAATCAAAATAATATTTTTTAAAAAAGATATTGACAATTAAATTACATTGTATTATTGTAAGAATATAGAAAATTTGTATTTATAAATAATACTTCAATTGAGGGGAGGTGACTTAAGAGTAATGAATTCAGAAGAAATATTTGATAAAGTTAAAAAGATAATTGTAGAACAATTAGGTGCAAGTGAAGGTTCAATAACATTAGAATCATCATTTATAGATGATTTAGGAGCAGATTCACTAGATATTGTTGAACTAATAATGGCATTAGAAGAAGAATTTGATATAGAAATTCCAGATAGTGATGCAGAAAAAGTTGCAACAGTAGGTGACGTAGTAGACTATATAAAAGACCATGTAGCTTAATAATACAAATGAAAAGAAGGAAATAAAACCTTCTTTTTTTTGAGTGATTTTAAATATCAAATATAAATGTTAGATTAAAAGTACGGTATTTCATTAATAAAGGTAACATAAGTGTTATTAAAAGATGAGTTTTGGTAAATAATAGATACAATAAATTGGAAATGTGAAACAATAAAAATGTTTCATATTTTTTAGTTAAATAATTAAGAATAACAGAAGAATTAGATGGCAAAAATATTGAAAAACAAGTAAATATATTATATAATGCTAAGAGTAGGTAAACAGAAAGGATAAGATTAATATGGACATAGAAGAAAGTATAGGTTATACATTTAAAAATAAATCTTTATTAGATGAAGCATTAACTCATATATCTTATGCACACGAAAAAGGTATAAAGAGTAATGAAAAACTAGAATTTTTAGGAGATAGCATACTAGAGTTTATTTCTAGTAAGTATTTATATGATAAATTTCCAAAGTTAAAAGAAGGAGAACTTACGAAATTAAGAGCACAAGTTGTTTGTGAAGATAGTTTATATGAAGTTGCTAAAAAACACAACATTTCACAATTTATAAAAGTTGGATATAGTGAAGCATTAAGTGGAGGAAAAAATAAGCCAACAATTCTTGCAGACAGCATTGAAGCAATCATTGCAGCTATTTACTTTGATGGAGGATTAGATGAGGCAGAAAAATTTATAATAGATAATTTAGCTGAATCTATGGAGATTGCAAGTCATAATGTTGGTCAAAAGGATTACAAGACTGTTTTACAAGAAAAGCTACAAAAAAATGGTGATGTTCATATTGAATATAAAGTAATAGAAGAAAAAGGACCTGACCACGACAAAATTTTTACATCTGAAGTTATTGTTAATGGAAAAATTTTAGCTTCTGGAACAGGTAAAAGCAAAAAATTAGCAGAAATGCAAGCAGCAAGGAAAGCTTTAGAAGATAATAAATCAAAATAGTAAATTAAAATGCATAACTGGAAGGATTAATTTATGAAAAAAGAATATATAATACCAATTTTTGTACCAAATTTAGGTTGCCCAAATGATTGTACTTTTTGCAATCAAAAAAAGATTAGTGGAGAGACGACTAATGTTAGTGCAGATGATGTTAGAGAAACTATTGAATATTATTTAAAAAATTTCAAAGATAACTGCAAATATGTACAAGTTGCATTTTTTGGTGGAAGTTTTACAGGAATTGATATAGAAAAACAAAAAGAATTATTAGAAGTAGCAAATGAATACATAAGAAAAGGAAAAGTTGGAAGTATAAGAATTTCTACAAGACCTGATTATATAAGTAAAGATATTCTCAAGATGTTAAAAAAGTACAATGTTAATACGATAGAACTTGGAGTACAATCTTCTAATGATTATATTTTAAAGAAAACTAAAAGAAATCACACTTTTGAAGATGTGAAAATAGCATCAAAGTTAATAAGAAGATACCATTTTACTCTTGGACATCAAATGATGATTGGATTGCCTGAAAGTACAGAGATAGATGAAATAAATACAGCCAAAGATTTAATAAAATTAAAACCAAAGATGGTTAGAATTTATCCAGTTTTAGTTATCAAAGGAACACAGCTTGAGAAAGAATATAAAGATGGAGAATACAAGCCACTTACTGTTGAGCAGGCTGTAGAAAGAGCAAAAACAGTTACATATATGTTTAGAAAAAAACACATTAATGTTATACGTATAGGTCTTCAAAATACTGAAGAAATAACAGATCCAAAAGATTCTAAAAGTGAAGTCGTTGCTGGCCCATATCACCCAGCATTTAGACAATTAGTAGAAGCGGGAATGTGGTATGATAGCATTGCAGAAAAAATTAAAAACATAAACACAAAAGTTAAGACTATTGAAATAAGGGTTAACGCAGAAGATATAAATAATGTAGTAGGACACAAAAAAGAAAATATTACTAAACTTAAAGATATATATGATTTAGATGTAATTGTAAAACAAGATGAAAATTTGAAACCAGGAAAATTTGAAATAGAAATTGTTGAAACATTTTAGATAAAATCGAATATAAATAGATATTTATATAAAAATCAAGATTTAATTAGAAAAGAGAAAATGTAAATGACTATAGAAATTAAATGTGATAATTTTGAACCAAAAGATGTTTTTGAATGTGGTCAATGTTTTAGATGGAATAGAGAAGAAAATGGAAGTTACACAGGAGTTTTCCACAAATATGTATTAAATGTGGAAAAGAAAGACGGAAAAATTATATTTACAGGAAATTGTAATTCCATAGAAGAAATTAAAAATTATTTTGACCTAAATAGAGATTACAAATCCATAATTGATAAGCTTGAAATTGTTGATGATAACTTAAAAAACAGTATTTCTTATGGAAAAGGAATAAGAATACTTAATCAAGATTTATGGGAAACTATTATTTCTTTTATAATTTCTGCTAATAACAACATTCCTAGAATTAAAGGTATTATTGAAAGAATATCAAAAGCTTATGGTGAAAAAATAGAGTTTGAAAGCAAAGAATATTATGCATTTCCAACTCCTAAACAGCTATCAAAAGCAAGTGTAGATGACCTTAGAAAATTAGGTTTAGGTTTTAGAGATGAAAGAGTTTTTGAAACTACTAGAAAAATTGCAAGTGGAGAATTTGATTTAAATAAGCTTTACAAAATTTCAACAAATGAGGCAAGAGAAAAATTATTAGAATTAGCAGGTGTTGGACCTAAAGTTGCAGATTGCATACTTCTATTTTCAGATTTAAAAAGATTTGATGTATTTCCAATAGATGTATGGGTAAGAAGAGTAATGAATGAACTTTATATTCATAATCCTGATGAAAACAAGGTAAGCAAAAAAGAAATACAAAAATTAGCTGATGAAAAGTTTGGTGCACTTCAAGGAATTGCACAACAATATTTATTTTATTGGAAAAGAGAGGCTTAAATTAAAAGGAAAACTAAAATTTTTAAGTTATTGAAAAGAGGATTTATTAATAAAAAGCAAAACTAAAGAAAAGTTTGCCTCAAAAAGGAGAAAAAAATAAATGGAAAAAATTAAAGCTTATTTTAACAAAGAAAGAAAAAAGATTTTTTTTATAACATTTATAACAAGCATAGTAGTACATTTCCAGCTTTATGCACTTATGATAACAGGAGCAGACAATTTAATTAATAATATTTATCATCAAGCTAATGTATGGGAAGTAATGTTATTAAGATTTGGACTTTCTATAATGCAAGCAATAAAAGGAAATATTGTTTCGCCAGTATTAGTAACATTAATTAGTAGTGCACTTTTAGGAATAACAGTTCTTTTAGCACAAGATATTTTAGAAATAAAAAACAAATATTTTAAATACATATTAGCTATACTTTTTGCAGTAGCTCCAAATATATCGGCAACCCTTACATTTTTCTATTGTTCAGATGCTTATATAATGGGAATGCTTTTAGCAACACTTTCAGTATATTTAGTTAGAAAATATCAAGATAAAAAATGGATAGTATTGTTAAGTGGCTTATTACTTGCATTTGCAATTGGAATGTATCAAACTTATTTATCGGTAACAATGTGCTTATGTATGTTTACATTAATAATTGATGTATTAAATAATAAGGAATTAAAACAAGTATTTAAAAATTTATTTAGATATATATGTATGGGAGTAATAGGAGTTATTTTATTTTATATTATTTCTCATATAGCATTAAAAATTACCAATCTGACAGTAGCAAGTTACAGTGGAGCTAACGAAATAGGATTAAATACTTTAGCTAATTTTAATAAATTATTGCCAGAAGCATATCAAAGCTTTTTCAACTATTTCTTTAATAATAATATGATACCAAATACAATTTGGCATACAAATATTTTTTATATAATAATTTTTGCAGTATCATTGATTTCAATGTTATACATTATTATAAAAAATAAAAAGATATCAAATATGATTTTAGCCATAATTTTTATAGCATTATTACCTATATGCTTTGGAATAGTTGAAATAGTAGTTCCAGATGTAGACATACATATTTTAATGGCTTGTTCTATGATTTATATATTTTTATTGTTTTTCAAAATACTTGAAATGTTACCTAAAGATGCTATAGCAAAAATAGGTAATTATGCAGTAGTATGTTGTAGCTTAATAATAGTTTGGATATATATATGGCAAGATAATGCATCATATTTAGCAATGAAATTAACACAAGACCAAGCAGAGGCAGCTATTGGAAGGATAGTTACTCGTATTGAAGAATTAGACGGATACAATATAGATATGCCTGTTGTATTTATAGGAAATTTTGAATCTCCAGATTACTTGAATAAAGATAATGCAAATGTAGATACAAACAAAATATATGATAGGTCTTGGGGATTTATAGCAGATTGGCCAGTAGTATGGTGGGGAAATCAAGACAGTTGGAAAAAACTACTTTACGAATGTGAAGGAGTTAATATGAATGTTGTTGGTGAAGATGAATGTAAAGAGATTCTTGAAACGAAAGAATATAAAAATATGGGGCAATATCCTGAAAATGATAGTATAAAAATAATAGATGGAACTGTAGTTGTAAAATTATACAAATAAAGCATAAAAGGAGGAACTGTTTTGAAAATTATATATGGAGTTTCTGGTACAGGAAAAAGTGAATATATTTTTAATATGATAAAAGAGATAGATGCTAAAAAAATATATATAATTACTCCAGAGCAGTTCTCTTTTACTGCTGAAAAAAGGCTTTTAGATTCAAGTAAAGAAGGAGCCACTTTAAAATGTGAAGTTCTTTCATTTGAAAGAATGGCTTATAGAGTTATAAAAGAGATGTTTGGAGAATCATACAAAAATATCGAAAAGTCTGGAAAATCACAGATTATTTTAGAGGCGATTTTAAAACATCAAAAAGATTTGAAATTTTTAGGAAAGTCTCAAGAAAATATTGATACAATTCTTACACAAATCACAGAATTTAAAAAACATAATATTAGTATGCAAACTTTAGAAAAGCAAAAAGATGAAACTCAAGATGAATATTTAAAAACAAAATTAAATGATATGCTAATTATGTATAAAGCATTAGAGGAAAATATAGAAGGAAAATTTTTAGATGAAAATGATCTTCTTACAATTCTTGCTGAGAACTTACAATCCAGCCATCTTTTTGATGGAGCAACTTTTTTTATAGATGAATTTGCAGGGTTTACTAAGCAAGAATATTCAGTAATATCTGAATTAGATAAAATTGCAAAAGAAATTTATATAACTGTATGTACAGATGATTTAAGAGTGACAAACTCGCCTGAATCAGATATTTTTTATGATAATAAACAAACTGTACAATCTCTTTGTCAGATTTGTGATATAGACAAAGACAAACAAATAAAATTAACAAATAGATATAGATTTAAAAATGATGAATTAGCACATTTAGAAGAAAATTTATTTGCAATTCCTTACAAAGTGTATAATGAAGAAAATAAAAATATAAAACTTTATCGTATGGAAAACAATTATGAAGAAATAGAACAAGTAGCAAGTAATATAGTAAAACTTGTTAGAGATGAAGGGTATAGATATAAAGATATAGCTGTAATATGTAACGATATAGAAAATTATTCAAGTCTATGCAAAGCAATTTTTGCAGAATATGAAATCCCTGTTTTCATAGATGATAAAAAAGATATTACACAAAATCTACTTATAAAATATGTTTTAGCAATATTTGATATATTTATAAAAAATTGGTCTTATGAGTCAGTATTTAACTACATAAAAACAGGATTTTTGAATCTAGGCGAAAAAGTATATGATTTAGAAAATTATTGCTTAAAATGGGGAATAAAAGGCAATAGATGGTATGCAGAGCCTTGGAATTATGAAAAGGGAAGAGGCGAAGATTTAAAAGATAATGATATATTAACAGATAAGAAAAGTAATGACATTAATTTTAATAGAGAACAAGAGATAATTACAAAGCCACTTTTAGCTTTAAAAGAAAAATTAAAAAATAAACAAGCAAAACAAATAAGTAAAGAAATTTATAACTTTTTAGAAGAACAGATTGATAAAGAAAAATTAACAGATGAAGAAAAAGAGGCTTGGAACGTTATTTGTGATGTTTTAGAAGAAATTTCTGATATTTTTGATGAGAAAACATTTTCATTTGATGACTATTCAAAAATATTAAAAATAGGTTTGTCTTCTAAAGAATTAGGACAAATTCCACAAACTCAAGATAAAGTTATTGTAGGAGATTTAAATAGAAGTAGAACACATAAAGTAAAGGCTGTATTTATAATAGGTGTAAATGATGGAGTATTTCCAAGTAGTATTTCAAAAGAAGGATTTTTCAATGATAAAGATAGGGAAGAACTAAAAAAATCAGGTTTTGAACTTGCCAAAGGTACAAAAGAAAAAATGTATGAAGAAAACTTTAATATATATAAAGCTTTTTCAACAGCTGAAGAAAAGCTATTTATATCATATCCTTCAAGTGATTTTGATGGAAATAATTTAAGAAAATCTTTAATTATATCGAAACTAAAAAGAATATTTCCAAAATTAGAAGAAATGGAAAAAGAAGAGGATGAAGTATTAACAAAAAATATTACGTTTTCTAAACTTTTGAATAATATAGAAGATGAAAAGTGGAATGAAGTATATGAATGGTATAATAAAAATTACAAGGAAAAATTAGAATCAGCAATAAAAGGACTTGATTTTACAAATGTTCCAGAAACACTTGATAAAGAAGCGGTAAAAAAATTGTATGGAGAAAACTTAAGAACAAGTATATCAAGATTAGAAGCATATAGAACTTGCCCATTTTCTTATTTCTTGAGATATGGATTAAAGTTATCAGATAAAGAAAAGCTTAATATAAAGCCTATAGATACAGGTACATTTATGCATAAAATAATAGACGAATTTTTCAAGAGAACAGATAATGTTAAAGATATTTCAGATGAGGAAATAAAAAATATAATAGAAGAAATAGTAAATGAAGAATTGCTTACAGGTGGAAAATTTATGCTAACAAGCAAGTATAGAACTTTAGTACAAAGACTAAAAAGAGTGCTTGAATTGTCAATTAAGTATATAGTAGAAAGCTTGAGATGTAGTGAATTTGATGTACTAGGAACAGAAATGGTATTTGGAAGAGGAGCTAATCCTCCAATAGAAGTAAAATTAGATGATGGCAGAAAAGTATTGATAGAAGGAAAAATTGATAGAGTAGATATTGCAAAAATGCCTGATG
>CANQYG010000003.1 GCA_947628015.1 uncultured Clostridia bacterium | reverse complement strand
ATCCAATTAAATAATTCAGACAAAAATTATGGAACGAATTATTACTATGTACCCAAAGGGAAAGAGATAGCAGATTATGGACAGACCAAATATAATTGGGTAATTAACTATGAAACAGGAGAAGTAATAAATATAGAAGAATATACAGTATTAGATGGAAATGCAGGAATATCAGTAATAGACAATTTATCATTAAATATTAATCCGATAAATTTAAGTGATGAAGCATCATGGGGAACAGATGTTTCATTTGTATATGGCGAGGAAGAAGAATCTGAGAATTCAGGAGTACATGGAACAGAATTAAAATTTGACGGAAAAGATGATTATTTAAGAATAGATAATGTAGATATAGGAGAAGATAAGCAACTTACATTTGAATTTTATGGAAAATATTATGGACTTGTTGCAGAACCATTAGAGGCATTGGAAATAGATGACAAGAAGATTCCTTGTGGATATCGAGGATTTAGGGTAGATATTTATTCGACTACTGGGTTACAGATGTGTTTAGGTGCTGGAGATTGTGGAAGTGACCTAAAACGTCTGGATGCTACTCATTGGTTTAGATTTGGAAAGCTTAGTGGACTGGAACCAGAAAAAGACTTATATATGTCAGTATCTATTGATTACAGTACAGGAAATGTTAATTTGTTTTATATGGATGAGCGGTGGTGGATTGACGAAAAAAAGTACTAAATGCAATACGACATATTTGACTAGTGGATTAAATAGTTTAAGCAGATCCTCATTTTGCGTTGGGGCATCATATGGAGGTGTTGGTTTGCCATCGTATTCGAGCATGAGCGTTTATGCTTGTAGGTTATATACAAGGTGTTTGAGTACGACGGAAGTTGATAAGAATTATCATGAGAGTGTAAATTATCATAATTACTTAAATAATAAGAATTAAATATAAAATTTATAAAAAAGTTATTCACAAAAAATGTGGATAACTTTTTTAAAATGTAAACTAAAAAAATTAAGTAAAAATAGATAGTTTGAAATATTAGTGTAAAAAAAACGCAAAAAAGTAAAAATGTATAGTAATAAATTTGATAAACAGAAAAAAGCTTAAAAATAAAGAAAAATCAAGAAAAACAGTAAAATAAAAATTTGTAAAATATTACAAAAACGAAATAATAGGTTTACAAATTTGTAATAATATAAGACATTATGTAGAATTGAATTGCAAAAATAAAATCACATTTTAGGCTGTGGATAATGTGGATAACTCTGTGAATAACTTTAAATAGTGATTTTACAAGAACGAAAAAATACATAAAAAATAATTTGAAATATATTATGGAAAGCAAATAAAATTTTTATACAAATTATGTTTACAAATTATTCTGCACCAAGCATTAATTGATATAAAAAATTAATTAAATTGTTGTTTATAGTGGGATTATGTGATATTATATGCATAATTAAAAATGAAGCTATAAAAGGTTTATAGGTAAGTCCTTAAAAAACCTAAATATTATAAAGGAATAAATTTTAATATGACAAAAATAAGTGTAATAGTTCCTGTTTATAATGTAGAAAATACAATAGGTAAATGTCTTAATTCAATAGTTAATCAAACATTAAAGGATATAGAAATAATAGTAGTAAATGATGGATCAAAAGACAAAAGCCAAGATATAATTGATGAATATGTAAAAGAATATTCTAACATAAAAAGCTATATTAAAGAAAATGGTGGATTATCAGATGCAAGAAACTATGGCTTAGAAAAAGCAAGTGGAGATTATATATGTTTTGTAGATTCTGATGATTATATAGATACAAGTTTATTTGAAAAGCTTGAAAAATACATTTTATTGCAAATAGATATGATAAAATATAAAATGATAAAGGTAGATGAGAACTACAAAGAAATAGAAAAAATAGATGGTCCTACTTTTGATGAGCTAATGGGAGAAGATGCTTTTAATACTTTATATAGTACAGATATAATGCTTCAACCAGCGTGGCTTTATTTATACAAAAAATCTTTTTTAGATGAAAATAATTTTAAATATCCAGTAGGAAAATATCACGAAGATTTTGCAACAACTGTTCTTCTTATGGTAAAAGCCAAAAGTATTACTTCAACAGATATTTATGGATATTATTATTACCAGTCAAACGAGAGCATAACTAGAGGAAATGACAAAGAAAAAACTCTTAAAAGAGCAATGGATATGTTAGAACATTATACTGCTATGGAAGAAGAAATAAAAAATATAGATTTAGCGAAAAAAACAAAAGAAAATATAAAAATATACTACACAAATAATATTATTTTAAAAGTTGAAGAACTTGAAGGAGAAGATAGAAAGCTTTATATAAAAGAGATAAAAAGAAGAAAAATGTTGAAAAATATAAAAGCAAGAAATCTTAAACAGCTCTTAAAAAAGTTACTTTTAAATATTAATATAAATTGGTATTTGAAACTAAGATAAAGTTTATTTAAAATAAGATAAAGAATATTATAGCATACAAATTTAGAAAGGAAATTTTATATGGTAAAGGTTAGTATTATAATGCCTGTTTTTAATGCAGAAAATTATATCGAAAAAAGTTTAGAATCTTTATTAAATCAAACTTTACAAGATATAGAAATTATAATAGTAAATGATGGCTCAAAAGACGGCTCAAAGGAAATAATAAAAAAGTATGAAGAACAGTACAAAGATAAAATAAAATATCTAGAAAAAGAAAATGGTGGAGCGGCTGATGCAAGAAATTATGCAATACCTTATGCTACAGGAGAGTACATAGCTTTTTTAGATGCAGATGATTATGCAGAGCCTAATATGTATGAAAAAATGTATAATAAAGCAAAAGAAGAAAATAGCAGTATTGTTGAATGTGATTTTTATTGGGAATATCCACACAAGAAAAAGCTAGATACAGGCGCTATTTATGCAAATAAAAAAGAAATGCTTTTATATGCCAGAGTAATTCCTTGGAACAAAATGATTAAAAGAATGGTAGTACAATCAAATAAAATATATTTTCCAAAAGGGCTTAGATATGAAGATGTAGAGTTTACATATAAATTAGTACCTTATTGTGATAAAGTTTCATTTATAAAAGAACCATTAGTACATTATGTGCAAAGAAAGTCTTCAGTTTCGTATGAATACAATGAGAAAACAAGAGATATCTTTTCAGTACTTGACAATGTTTTAAATTATTATAAATCAAACCAAATTTATGATGAATATAAAATGGAGCTAGAATATGTATACACAAGATATTTACTTTGCAGTTCTTTAAAAAGGGTTGCAAAAATAAAAGATAAAAAGCTAAAAGAAAAAATATTATATGAAACTTGGAAAAACTTAAATGAAAAATTTCCTAATTGGAGACAAAATGAAATATTGAAAAAAAGAAAATCTTTAAAAGATTTTTACATGAAAAAAGTAAATAAATATACTTATAAAATTTATTGCAAAATTTTTGGATTAATAAAATAAAGAAAGGGTAAATTTATGCCAAAGGTAAGCGTTATTATTCCAGTATATAATGTTCAAGAATATTTAAGAGAATGTCTTGATTCGTTGGTAAATCAAACAATTAAAGATGATTTAGAAGTAATTATAGTAAATGATGGCTCTAAAGATAAAAGTCAAAATATTATTGATGAATATGTAGAAAAATATCCTGAATTATTTAAAAGTTATATAAAAGAAAATGGTGGACAAGGTTCAGCTAGAAATTATGGTGTAAAAAAGGCAAGTGGAGAATATATAGGCTTTGTAGATTCAGATGATTACATTGAAAATGATATGTATGAAATTTTATATAATGAAGGAATAAAAAAGAAGTTAGACGTTGTAGTTTGTGATATGGCTTGGGTTTATGAAGATGGAAGAAAAGAGTCAAGGGAGACATTACCTAGATTTTTAAAAGAATTTAATTATTCAACATATATATTGTCAAACCCACGGTCCTGTAAATAAAATTTATAAAAGAGATATATGGATAAATGAAAAAATTGAATTTCCAGAAGATATTTTATATGAAGATTTTGCAATAATACCAGCAATGCCAAAGTACACAAAAAAGATTGGATATATTAATGAAGAGTTATATTTTTATAGACAAAGAGAAAATTCTACAATGCAAAAAATAGAATATAATAAAAAATTTTTAGACATTATCAAAGCTTGCAATTATTTATATGAAAAGCTAAAAGATACAGAATTTAAAAAGGAAATTGAATATTTATACATTTTCCAACTTATATATTTTTCAAGTTTTAAATTTTTAAAATTTAATAAATATGAAGATATAAAAAAATGTGCAGAAGAAGTGAATATAAAATTTCCAAACTGGAAAAACAATGAATATTATAAAAATAAACCACTATTATTCAAACTATTTTGCAACTTAGTATGCAATGAAAATTATAGAGTACTAAAACTATTAACACATATTAGAAGTCCGTATTAAAAAATTAAAATATAATCAAATTATTGTTTATAATAGTAATTTATGATATTATATGTAAAGGTTTATGGGTAACCTTTAAAAACCTAAATAATCAAATTAAGGAAACAGACTTTTAATGAAGATTTCAATACTAACAGCTACATATAATAGAGCGCATGATTTAGAAAGATTATATACAAGTTTAGTTATCAATAGTAATTCTAACATAGAATATGAATGGCTCATTATGGATGATGGTTCTACTGATAAAACTAAATTAATTATAGATAATTTTATTAAACAAAACATAATTAAAATAGAATATCACTACCAAGAAAATCAAGGAAAAATGTCAGCAATTAACAACTTAATGAAATTTGTTACAGGAGATGTAATAATAGAATGTGATTCAGATGATTACTTTGTAACTGGCGCATTTGATATTATTAACAAAAACATAGACAAGCTATTAAGTGATGAAACAGTATATGCACTTGCTTTTTTGAAGAAAAATGAAAGTGGAAAAATTGATGGAACAGAATTTATAGAAGACAATCATAGAAGTGATATGTTTAGCTTATATTACAAAGAAAAAATGACAGGAGAAAAAATACTAGTTTATAAAACAGAGATTAGAAAAAAATACAAGCACATATTAGAGGCAGATGAAAAGTTTGTTACAGAGTTTAGAATGTATAACAAAATTGATGCAGACTATGATGTAATTTGCGTAAATGAGGCAATAATTATTGGAGACTACAAAGATGATGGCTATGTAAAAAATAAAAAAAGAGTTTTTGAACTAGCTCCTTTAGGTTTTTACGAATATTTTAAAGAAATTTTAAAGATGAATTTAAAAGGAATACCTTTTAGCAAAAAGATGTATATATACAAATATTACATAATGTTTGCAATTTTATCAGCAAGAAGTGATGCAATTAAAAATGTAAAAGGTAGCTTTAATAAAATAATGATAATATTTTTATGGATTCCTATTTCAATTCTTACTAGAAAGAACTTCAAGAGAAAAAAAGTAACAAACGATTTTATGGATGAAGGTTATTAAAGAAAGGTTTAAGATTATGCAAGGTAAAGAAAACAGAATTATTGTAGAACATGTTTACAAAACTTTTAATGTATATTTAGACAAAGCAAATAGCATAAAAGAAAAGCTTTTATTTTGGAAGAGAAACAGAAAAGAAACAAGAGAAGTATTAAAAGATATAAATTTAACGATAAAAAATGGTGAAGCTGTTGCTCTTATTGGAGTAAACGGAAGCGGAAAGTCAACTCTTTTAAAATTAATGACTAAAATTATATATCCTAATAAAGGAAAGATAGTTACCAATGGAAAGTTAACATCACTTTTAGAGCTTGGAGCAGGTTTTCACCCAGATTTTTCTGGAAGAGAAAATATATATTTTAATGCTTCAATATTTGGACTAACAAGAAAAGAAATTGACAAAAGGCTAGACCAAATAATTGAGTTTTCTGAGCTTGGAAGTTATATAGATAACCCAGTTAGAACATATTCATCAGGTATGTATATGAGGCTTGCGTTTTCTGTTGCTATAAATGTTGATGCAGAGATTTTACTTGTTGATGAAATATTATCTGTTGGAGACCAACATTTTCAAGAAAAATGTATTAACAAAATGAAGGAACTAAAAAAAGAAGGCAAAACTATGGTTTTTGTTACTCATAGTTTAGAATCTGCAAGAGAGCTATGCGACAGAGCAGTATGGCTAAATAAAGGTATAATTCAGATGGATGGAGATACAAACGAAGTAATAGATGAATATATAAAACAAACAACTTAGCTTATGAAAAAAAGCTATAATTAGAATAAAAAAATGTCTAAATTTGAAAGGAAACATAGATGAGTATTTTTAAAAGATTATATCAATATAGGGAACTGTTAAAAACAAGTATAAAAAAAGACATAGGTGGAAAATATAAAAATTCATTTTTAGGAGTTATATGGTCATTTATAAATCCACTACTTCAAATATGTGTATATGCTATTGTATTTCCACTAATTATGAGAAATAATATAGAAAATTACACAGTATTTATGGTATGTGGACTTATTCCTTGGACATATTTTGCAAGTGTTATAAATAGGTCAGCCGGTGTTATGATTGAAAATGGAAATATTATTAAAAAAGTATATTTCCCAAGAGAAATTTTGCCGATTTCTTTAGTAACAAGTGAAACAATTACATTTTTAATATCAACAGTAATAATAATTGGATTTGTATTAATAACAGGAGTAGGAATCTCAACACTTATATTATTTTATCCACTTTTATTACTTGCACAATATATTATTTTAATAGGAATTTCATTGATAGTATCTTGTGTAACAGTATATTTTAGAGACTTGCAACATTTTATTGGAGTATTTTTACAATTACTTTTTTATGGAACTCCAATAGTATATTCAATAGATACAATACCAGAAAGATTTAGATGGATATTAAATATAAATCCAATGACTCACATTATAGAAGGGTATAGAGACATATTTTATTATCAACAAATGCCTAATATGAAAAGTATTTTTGTTATAATTGCAATTGGAATATTAGTTGTACTTATTGGATATGCAATATTTAATAAATTACAAAAGAGATTTGCAGAAGAATTATAATGCAATAATTTTAAAATTATGAAAGGAGAATGCTAAAAAAAAAGCATATGAATTATGAATAAACTATTTGATTTTACACAAGAACCAGGAAAAAAATTAGAAAAGATAAAATATAACAATGAAGAGCCACTTATATCAATAATTATGCCATTTTATAATAGCAAAAAATATATAAGACAAACTGTAAATTCACTATTAAATCAAACATTTCCTTGCTTTGAACTTTTAATTATAGATGATGGTTCAGATGACAAAGAAGCATTGAAAGAATTAGAAAATATAAAAAAATTAGATAATAGAATCAAAGTATTTCACAAAAAAAATGAAGGATTGTCAGCAACTAGAGATTTTGGGGCAAGTAAATCAATTGCAAGTGCCAAATATTTAATGTTTATAGATGATGATGATTTAATAGAAAAAACATATCTAGAGTGTGGATATTGGACTTTAGAAACAAACAAAGAAGCTTCTTGGGCATATACTGATTCTGTTGGATTTGAAGGCATAGAATATACATGGAATAAATGGTTTGACAGCGAAAAAATGAAAAAAGAAAATGATTTGGTAAGTACATGAATACTTAGGAAAAAAGATTTTTTTGAGGTAAATGGATATACTCTAAGAGAAAAAGCGGTATATGAAGATTGGAATTTTTGGCTTAAACTACTTGCTTTGGGCAAATTTCCTGTTAGGATGAACTTTTATGGTATGTGGTACAGGAGAAAAAAAGAAGGAAGTGAACTTACAAGGGCAAAAGAAAATAAAAAAAGAGCCTTAGAAGTAATAAAAGCAACAGGTGAAACTGTTAAAAAGAGAGTAGAAGCAATTCAATACCCAATGTACAACTATAATTGGCAATTAAAAGATATTTTTGACCAAATGCCACAAATAAGTCAAGAAAAAAATGAGAAAATAAATATACTTATGATAGTTCCTTGGATGGTAATGGGAGGAGCTGACAGATTTAATTTAGAGCTTTTAAAAAGATTAGATAAAGAAAAATTTAGCTTTACAGTAATAAGTACAGAACCAGAAAAAAATGGTTTTAGACAAGAGTTTGAAAAATATTGTACTGTATATGATTTAACAACATTTATAGACCAGAAATACTGGCCATCTTTTATAGAATACATAATAAGAAAAAACAATATAAACTTAGTATTTAATACAAATAGTGAAATGGGATATTCTATTTTGCCATATCTAAAAGCAAAAAATCCATCTATTCCAATAATAGATTATGTTCATATGGAAGAATGGTATAACAGAAATGGCGGATATTCAAGAGATTCAAGTGCAAATGAATCTGTAATAGATAAAACTTTAATTTGCAATGAAAATAGTAGAAAAATATTAATAGACTACTTTAAAAGAAAAGAAAAAGAAACGCAAACAGTATATATTGGAGTAGATAAAGAAAAATTTAATCCAGAAAATTATGATAAAAATGAATTAATAGAAAAATACAATTTGCCAAAAGATAAATTTATAATAAGCTATATATGTAGAATTACAGAGCAAAAGAGACCATTTTTATTGCTAGACATAATAAAAGAAATTTCTACATTAAGAAAAGATATATTATTCTTGATAGTAGGAGGAGGCTTATTATTAAATGAAGTAAAGGCAAAAGCAAAAAAACTTAAAATTATGGATTATATATGTTTCTTAGATTCAACAGATAAAACACAAGAAATATATAGTGTAAGTGATATAACAATAAATTGCTCAATAAAAGAAGGTCTAGCACTAACATCTTATGAATCTTTAAGTATGGGAATACCAGTAATTTCAAGTGATGTTGGAGGACAAAAAGAGTTAATAAATGATGAAGTAGGAGTAATAGTTCCTTGCCTTCAAGAGGAAGAAGATATTAGAAATATTAATTATGAAAAAGAAGAAATAAATTTATATGTAGACGCAATTCAAAAAATATTAAGTGATTTAGATTCATATAAATCAAAATGTAGAAAAAGAATATTAGATGGATTCACATTAGAAAAAATGACAGAGCAAATGAGTAGTATTTTTGAAGAAGTATGTAAAAATCCAAATGAAGAAAAAATAGAAAATGGAAAAGCCTTAAGTAAAAATATATCAGTTACAAAAGAATTAATTAATAAATACTTTATAACTGATAGAATAGAGTATGAATGGGAATGTGAAGAATATAATAAATACTTTGGCTTTAAAGCAATTAATTATAAATTTGAACTATTTAAAGAAGTAATGTGGCAACATAGATGGTATAGAGGTATGATAAAGTTAATAAAAAAGACTGGAATCAAAGATTTTTTATGGAAGATTAAAAGATAATAGGGGTAATCATGGAAAAAATAAAAAACATATTTAAAGACTATAAATTATATATATTCTTTTTAATTACAATAGTATTTTTTGGAACTTATGCAAAAATGCAATTTGCTGTTGATACTTATAGTGTATTTGCAATGCCAACAAGAGATATAGTAAATCATTTTCTTTCATCTGGAAGAATTTTAAGTGCAATGTGGTTTGCTTTAGTTGGAGTGTTAAGACTAGGTATTACATCAAAAAATATATTAACATATTCAATTGCAATATTATCAACTACAATTGCACTTTACAAGCTAAATTTGATAGTAAAAAAGTTTATACAAAATAATTTTCTAAGTATTATTGTTACTACTTTGATTATTATAAATCCATTTTCGGTAGAATATTTTATGTATCTAGAAAAAGGTGTACTTTTACTTTCAATTCTTATGGCTGTATGTGCAGTAGAGCAATTTGTAAAATATCTAGAAGATAAAGAAAAAGGAAGAAAACACTTAGTATTTTCATTTATTTTTATGCTTATTTCAACATTTAGTTATCAAGGAACAGTTGCAATTTATATAGCAATTGCATCAATATTTATTGTTAAATATTCGAAAAACATTAAAGATTTTATAGTAAATAATATATGGATGTTTTTATGCTATGGTTTGCCAGCTATAATAAATCTTTTAATAATTAGAATATTTTTCTCAAATGCCAGAGTAAATGGTGCTGTAAACTTTGCAGATACATTAGAAAAGATATCAGAAGGATGCGAAAAAATGTTATTTACATACAACATTCTTCCAAAATATTTCTTTTTAATAATGACTACAATAGCAATTTTAATATCACTAATTATAATGATAAAGAGTAAAAAAATTAGTAAAATATTGGGGTTAATTTATGTTGCAGTATTAGATGTATTAATAACACTTGCTCCTTTTGCAATGCAAAATACAGATTCAATATGGTTTGTCGCAAGGTCAAGTTATGCTTTTGCCTCTCTTTTTGGTTTAATAATTTTATATACTTGTGTAAATATTGAAAAAGAAGAAGGTTTGAAAAATACATTATTTAATACAATTTGTGTGATTTTTACAATAGTACAATTTATATGTTTCAACAATATAGAAATAGCTCACTACAACTTAAATTACACAGATAAAATGAATTCAATTGAAATTGGAAAAATGATAAATGAGTATCAAGAAGAAACAGGAATAGAAGTAACAAATATATGTATTTATGTAGATGCATCACACGCATTTTCATATCAAAATATATTTACTTCCGGAGATATGAATGTTTCAGGATTCGGACCAGATTGGTCAGATGTTGAAATGATTAATTATTATAATGGATTAAAATTAGTAAGAGCAGAGAAAGATGAAGAGTTGCAAAATCAATTTGCAGAAAAAGATTGGGATAGTTTTAATAAAGAACAAGTTATATTTGTAGGAAATACAATTCATTTATGCAAATTCTAATAAAAGGAAGGACTAAAAAAGGTGAAAAAGATATCTGTTGTTATACCAATGTATAATGAAGAAAGTGTAGCAAATGAGTGCTTGAAAAAAGTATCTGATGTATTTTTAAATTTAAAAGATTATGATTATGAGCTAATTATAGTAAATGATGGCTCACAAGATAAAACTCTAGAAATTTTAGAAGAAAAAGCAAAAAAAGATAAGAAAATAAAAATAATATCATTTTCAAGAAACTTTGGACATCAAGCAGCTGTAACGAGTGGACTTAAGGCTACAACTGGAGATGCAGTAGTTATAATAGATGCAGACCTTCAAGATCCACCAGAAGAAATTCCTGGTATGATAGAAAAATGGGAAGAAGGATATGAAGTAATTTATGGAAAAAGAAAAAAACGCGAAGGCGAGTCAGCATTTAAGCTTTTATCAGCAAAAGCATTTTATTCTATGATAAATAAATTATCAGATATTGAAATACCAAAAAATACAGGAGACTTTAGACTAGTTGATAGAAAAGTGGTAGATGTAGTAAATAGCCTTCCAGAGCATAATAAATTTTTAAGAGGATTATTTAGCTGGGTAGGATTTAAGCAAAAAGCCTATGAATATGAAAGAAAAGAGCGTTTTGCAGGAAAGACAAAGTATCCATTAAAAAAGATGTTAAAATTAGCATCAGATGGAATTATAAGTTTTTCAATAAAGCCATTAAAATTAGTAGGTACATTAGGTATAATGTCAGTAATTATATCATTAGCAATATTAATATATTCAATATTATCATTTGTATTTAAGTGGAATAATTTAACAGCAGGCTGGACCTCAATAATGATTACAGTAACATTTTTATGTGGAACAATACTTATTTCACTTTGGATGATTGGTGAATATATTGCAAGAATATATGATGAAACTAAAGATAGACCAGAATACATAATAGATAAAAAAATAAATTTTTAAGATTGGAAAATAAATGAGTAAATTTTTAAAAAATGTAATATGTATAATAGGAATTTGTTTATTAACAATTGTTGTAATGCTTAATGTCTTATTTAATTCTACAATAGATATAACAGAAGATGTAAACATACAAATAAATAAAATACCATATTTAGTAGGACTAATACTTTTATCTGGAGCAATATATTGGGCATGCAAATTGATTAAGAAAAATAGCAAAAATATAAAAAAGAAATATATAATATTTGGAATAGTTTTATTTTTATATGTTGCAGTTCAAATAGTATGGATTAATGTAAGACAATCATCTCCAGTATCTGATCAACAAGCTGTATATAAATTAGCACAAACAATGACAGAAGATAGAGTAGAAGAATATATTACAAATACAAGTTGCTATGGAGGAGCATTATCGACTGATACATATTTTGAAAGATGCAATCAACAATTTACACTTGCTTTTATTTGGAGTTTACTTTTTAAAATATTCAATAGCACAAGCTTTGTTATAATAGAATATTTTAATGTGCTTTGTAATTTAATTTTGGCTATTGCAATATTTTTAATATGTGAAGAACTGCAAAAAAAATACAAAGTAAATAAATATTTAGCAATGGTAGTATATTTTACATTTTTTACAATCCCATTACTTACAACTTTTATTTATGGAGATCTCTCAGGAATGGCGTTTGCAATGCTAGGAGTATATTTCATAATGAGATATACAAGAGAGGGCAAAATTAGATATGCAATATACTCTGCATTATTAATGGCAATTTCTTATATGATGAGAATGAATATATTAATTTTTATAATAGCAATGATTATATATTTATTTTTAGATTTAATAAGTAAAAAAGATAAAATATTGTCTAAAATATTAATTATAGTAAGTTTTATTATAATATCAATTGTACCAGCGACTTTGATAAAAAATAGTTTATTAAATAAATACAACTTAGGCACAAATAAAAGCATTCCAGCTATAGGTTATGTGTTAATAGGTTTGAATGATGAATCGCCAGTTCCAGGAGGATATAATTTTGAGATTGCAAACATTGCATATAAAAATATAGATGAATGTAAAAAAATATATTTACCAATGTTAAAAGATAGGATAAAATATTTGAAAGAAAATCCAGATTATACAGCAAGCTTTTTTATAGAAAAAAATTGTTCAATGTGGACAGAAACTACATTTGGAGCAGTAAGATATAATATGTCAAAAAACTTTTTATCTCAAGAAAATGGAGCAGAAAAAATAGATAAATACTTGAATGAAATAAATGGAAAAATAATGTTATATCAAAAAGCTTTAATTTTGATAATATTTATTTGTAGCATATTAGTTATATATCAAAATAGAAAAAATTTATCAAATGAAATTATATTGTTACTGACAATATTTATAGGAGGATTTTTATTTCATACTATATGGGAAGCAAAATCTAGATACATTATTCCATATATTGTAGTTTTAATACCAATAGTAGGAATTGAAATAAATAAAATTAAAGTTATAATAAAAAAGAAAAAATAGAAAGAAGAAAAGATGAAAAAAGAAATATCATTAAATGAACAAACAAATGTTAGAAATTCAAATATAGAGTTATTAAGAATTGTGTCTATGATATTTATTATATTGCATCATCTTGGCTTATACACTAATCTTATAGATGATAACAATTTTTTATATAATATTTTTCTACCATTAGGACCGTTAGGAAATAATATATTTGTAATAATTTCAGGTTATTATTTAATAAATAAAAAAATTACCTTAAAAAAATTATTAAAATTATGGTTTGAAGTATTTTTCTATTCAGTATCTTGTATATGTGTGTTAAAAATATTCATTCCTAATATAGAAATATCAATTGGTGATTTTTTACCTATTATATTTACTAGATATGGTTTTATCTCTAACTACTTTATAATGTATTTACTTTCACCATTTATGAATAAAGCAATAAAAAGTGTAGAAAAGAAAAATCTAGATAATTTCTTTAAAGTAATTATATTTATATCTTGTTTATGTAGTTTTACATATATAAGCAATTTAATTAGTGGAATAAGCAAATTTATTATCTTTTATTTTATAGGCGCATATATACAACTTTATGGAATTAAATTTTTAGAGAACGAAAATAAAACAAAAATATTTATGTATATGATTATTTCTGCATTAATTTATTCTTGTATGTATATATGGTCTTCAACAAATCTTTTATCGAAAGTAGTAACTTTTGATACTAGAGAAATGCAAATTACAATATTAGCATTTTCAATATTAATATTTTACTTATTTAAAAATATAAAATTAGGAAACAATTACATATTAAATTGGATTGCAAAATGCAGTTTAGCAGTATTTTTAATCCATGAAAATTATATGGTAAGATATTTTCTTTGGAGGACACTATATTTTGATATAGGAAAAGTACAAAATTTGAAATATATAATTTTGGTAGTTTTAGCTATATGGATAATTGCATGTCTTTGTGAAATAGTTAGAAAGTTAATAGAAAAAATTATATTTAATAAAAAGACAGATAAATTAATTAATAAATTAGACTTAAAATTTGAAAAGTATTTTATAGTAGAATAAAAATGAAAGGAAGTAAATAAAAAATGAAAAAAATATCTATTATTGTACCAGCATACAATGAACAAGATTCACTACCATTTTTATATGAAAGATTAGAAAAACTAATTAATAGTATAGAAAATTATGAATTTGAAATACTTTTTGTAAATGATGGATCAAAAGATAAAACTTTAGACCTTATAAAAGAATATAGAGAAAAAGATAATAGAATTTCGTATGTTGATTTTTCAAGAAATTTTGGAAAAGAAACAGCAATGATAGCAGGTTTAGACTATGCAACAGGAGATGCAGTGATATTAATAGATGCAGACCTTCAAGACCCACCAGAGCTAATACCAGAAATGATTAAATACTGGGAAGAAGGTTATGATGATGTATATGCACAAAGAAAGTCTAGGAAAGGTGAAACTTTCTTAAAAAAGTTCACATCAAAAATGTATTATAGAGTTCTTCAGTCATTAACTAATGTAGAAATACAAAAAGACACAGGAGACTTTAGATTATTAGATAGAAGATGTGTAAATGCAATTAAAAAATTAAGAGAATCACAAAGATGTTCAAAAAGTATTTTTAGTTGGATAGGGTATAAAAAGAAAGCAATATTTTATGATAGAGATCCAAGAGTAGCAGGAAAAACAAAATGGAACTATAGAAAATTAGTAAATCTTGCAATAGATGGAATAACATCATTTACAACATCTCCTCTTAGAATATCAACATATATTGCGATTCCAACATTTATGGCACTATTTATATATTTCATATATGTAATTGCAAAATGTGTTATAACAGGTGAAGTAATTCAAGCCTTTCAAGCAATTATATTGTTGGTATTATTCTTCTCAGGAATCCAGATACTTTTATTTGGAATAGTTGGAGAATATCTAGGAAGAATATTTAATGAAACAAAAAATAGACCTTTATATCTAGTAAATGAATATAACGGAAAAAAAGAAACGAACGATTAAAAGGAATAAAAAATGAAAAATGTAGAAATAAAATTATATGAGAAAATAACAAATTTAATAGAAAAATATTATAAAATAATTTTCTTTGCAATACTAATGCTTGCGATAATTTTAAATACATATAGACTAGGTGAAGTACCAAGTGGTGTCCATGTTGATGAAGCAGGTATGACATATGATGCATATTGTATAGCAAACTACGGAGTAGATAGATTTTTGAAACATCTTCCAGTTTATTTTATAAACTTTGGTGGAGGACAAAATGCACTTTATACATATTTAACAGCAATTGTCATAAAAATAGTAGGATTTTATAATGAAACAATTATAAGGATACCAGCGCTAATATTAAGTGTAATAGAAGTAATAATAGCATATTTTTTAGTAAAAGAATTTAAAGGAAAAAAGCAGGGGCTATTCTTTATGTTTTTAGTAACAATAATGCCATGGCACATTATGAAATCAAGATGGGGATTAGAATCATACTTACTTTCACCAATGTTTCTATTTTCTATATATAGCTTAGTAAAAGCAGTAAAAAGCGGAAAAATGTGGTCATATGCATTATCGGGATTAATATTTGGTATAACTCTATATACTTATGCTTTATCTTATATAATTATTCCTGTATTTTTGCTATTAACATTGATTTATTTACTAATAAAGAAAAAAGTAAAATTTAAACAAATAATAGTATTTTGCATTCCATTAATAATACTTGCACTTCCACTAATATTAATGCTTATGGTGCAAAGAGGATGGATAGATGAAATAGATGGATTTATAACCATACCAAAGCTACATAAAAATAGATTAGGAGAAATAAGTATTTCAAGAATATCACACAATATAAAATATTTAAAATATGTATTTATAAATCCACTTATAGATTATAATGGAATAGAAGGATTTGGCCCTTTATATCCATTAGGAACAATACTTATGGGTTTAGGATTAATCATTACAATAGTAAAAATTATAAGAAATAATATATTAATAGCACAAAAGAAAGTAGAAAAATCAAAAGAGATAGATTTAAGTGTAATAATGCTATTTGCATTTATTTCTAATTTTATATTATGCTATTTAACAGAATTAAATATAAATAAAGCTAATGGAATATACATCTCAGCAACATATTTTATATTTGTTACATTAATGGCTATCAAGAAAAAAGCTAAAACTATTTTTACAATAATAACATTTATATTAGTTATGTATTTTGTAATGTTTATTAAAGAATATTTTATGACATTTGCAAACAAATATTATGCATATTTTGATAATGGAGATATAGATGTTATAGAATATGTTCGTAGTACAGAATTAAAAGATAGAAAATTATGTACAGATATAAATTATATATATAGTTTGTATGCAAATCCAATATCACCTTATGAATTTTATGAAAATATAAAAGTTGTCAAAGTTCCTGATGGAATAGAGGTAATTGGATATGGTAATTATATAAGATATATAGATTTAGAAAATCTTGAAGATGATGCAGTATATATAACTTATAATAAAGATACTGCAAATAAAATAGAAGAAACGGGATTTAAAAAGGAAAAATATACACGCTATTATATTTTATATAAGTGAATCGTTGTTGAAATTTCAATTTCTTGCTAACGATTATATGGGTTACAATAAAAATGGAGGTAAATTTATGTGGGGGGATATTGCAATAGCATTTTTGCTAGCATGTTTAACATCATTTGTAGTTACACCATACACTATTAAACTTGCAAAAAAAGTTGGTGCAATAGATATGCCAGAAGATAGGAGAGTAAATAAAAAGCCTATGCCGAGAATAGGTGGAATAGCAGTAATCTCTGGCTTTATTGTATCGGCTGTTTATCTGGTAATAACAATGTCATTAGAAGGAAAAATAGACTTAAATGATACAGAAAACTATAAAGTCAAATTAATAGGATTTTTGCTAGGAATAATTGTTTTAGGAATATTTGCACTTTTAGATGATATAAAAACTTTAAAACCGATACAAAAGCTATTAGCGCAGATAGTATCAGCAATAATAATATTTGCATTTGGAATAAGAATAGAAGATATAAGTGGCTTAATATTACCAGAGCCAGTAAGCTTTATATTAACAGTTGGATGGATTGTAGGAATTACTAATGCAATTAATTTAATAGATGGATTAGATGGCTTGTCTTCAGGAATAACTTTAATATCATGTATATTTTTATTATTGATATTTGCAACAAATGATTCACCAGTAATATCAATAGTATTAATAACAGCGTTAGCAGGTGCAATATTAGGATTTTTACCATATAATGCAAACCCAGCAAAGACATTTATAGGAGATGTAGGAGCGCAATTTCTAGGTTACAGTTTATCAGTAATTGCAATATTAGGAGTAGCTAAAACAGTAACAGCATTAGTGCTAGTTGCACCAATATTAATTTTAGGACTACCAATATTTGATACAATATTTGCAATAATAAGAAGAATAATTAAAGGAAAATCACTAAAGGCAGTATTTAAGGCAGATAGAGGACATTTGCATCATAGAATAATGAAAAAAGGCTATACACAAAAACAAGCAGTATATATATTGTACTGTATAAGTGCAACAATAGGACTATTTACAGTAATATTAATAAATGACGGTATATGGAAAGCCTTATCACTAATACTAATAACAGCAGTAATGCTAGGAGTAGGCAGTAAACAAATAAAAAAATATAATAAAGAAATGCTTGAAGAAAATAAGAGAAAAGAAATGTTACTACAAGAAACAAACAAAGAAGATAAGAAATAAAAGGATTGAGTCAAATGGAAGAAGATAATAAAATAACAAATCCTGGTTTAGAAAATAATTATGAAGAAAAACAAGAAAATATTTTAAGACCAAAAAAATTAGATGAATATTTCGGACAAACTAAGGTAAAAGAAAATATGAAAGTCTATATAGAAGCGGCAAAAAAAAGAGGTGAGCCACTTGACCATGTTTTATTATATGGCCCACCGGGACTTGGAAAAACTACTCTTGCAAACATTATATCAAATGAAATGAACTCAAATATAAAAATAACATCAGGCCCAGCAATAGAAAAAGCAGGAGATTTAGCAGCACTTCTTACAAGCTTGTCACAATTTGATGTGCTTTTTATAGATGAAATACATAGATTAAATAAAAATGTTGAAGAAATACTTTATCCAGCATTAGAAGACTTTAACTTAGACATAATTATTGGAAAAGGACCAACAGCAAAATCAATAAGAATAAATCTTCCAAAATTCACATTAATAGGAGCGACAACAAGGGTAGGTTCACTTACTACGCCACTAAGAGATAGATTTGGAATAGTTGAAAGATTAGAACTTTATGATGTAGAAGATTTAAGCGTAATCATAAAAAGGTCAGCAAGTATTTTAAATATAAAAATTGATGATGAAGCAACAATAGAAATAGCGAGAAGGTCTAGAGGAACACCAAGAATTGCAAATAGACTTTTAAAAAGAGTAAGAGACTATGCATCAGTTTTAGGAAATGGAGAAGTAACATTAGAAATAGCAAAAGTATCATTAAATAAACTAGATATTGACAGTATGGGATTAGATGCAATAGATAAAAAAATATTAGATACATTGATAAATAAGTATCATGGAAGAGCAGTAGGAGTAGACGCTTTGGCAACAACATTAGGAGAAGAAGTAGCAACAATAGAAGATGTATATGAGCCATATCTAATACAAATTGGTTTTATATCGAGGACAACTAGAGGAAGAATAGCTCTTCCAGCAGCATATAAACATTTAGGACTAGAATATAACAGATAAAAGATGAAAATAAAAAATAAAAACAAAAAGATAAAATAATTTTAAAATTAGTAAAATAACCTAAGAATTAGGAGAAAAAATGGGAATAATTTATGTATTATCAGTAGTTATATTATTTATATCATATATGTTAATAAAAAAGGCAGATAAAAAAGTTGACATATTAAAACAAATAGCATTAACAATAGTATTGCTATTTTGCTATAATACATTTATTTGTTATGTATTAACATTCTTTACAATTTCATCTAGTTTATTGAATTTAAGTATAATTAATTATGTATTTAGTATCATTATAATTATTTATTTGGTAAAAACAAAGAAAATACAAAAATTTTGTTTCAAAAAAATAGATTTATTATATATAAGTTTATTAGCTATTGCAACAATAGGAGCAGGATACTTAAACTTTGGATTTCCATTTGAAATTAAATATGAGACAGGAGATCCTGCAACACACTATCTAACATCAGAACTTTTTAAAGAACAAGACACATTACTTGCTAATCAAAAAGAGGCAGATGAAGTATTTGGAATATTTGATAATAGAAAAACAGTATCATATGTAAATTCTGGACTAATTATGAAATTATTTGAAAATGTAATTGATTCTTTTGATAATTACAAAATATTTATATTGTTTGGAATGTTCATTTTATTCTTAAGTGGATGGATGTTTTATAGTACAATTTCAAGATTTGCAAAAGATGGAAAAACAAGATTTTTAGCATTTATTGTATCTTTGCTATATATGATGGGATATCCACTAAATAGTATGCTGTTTGGATTTGAATATCTAAGCATGGGAATATTAATAATAAGTGCAATAATTGCAAGTATAGATGTATATCAAAAAGAAGAAATAGGATATAAACAAAATTTGATAGTATTCTTTTTGCTAAATTTTGGAGTATTTTGCGCATATTATATGTTTGTTCCATTTGTGTATAGTGGATTGTGGATATATTTTTGTATTAATGAATATAGAAAAAATAGAGCAGATTCAAAAAGTAAACTAAAATCACTATTTAATAAAAAATTAATTATACAACTATTAGTAACACTTCTAATTCCATTTTTATTAGGATATATTTATCATATTGCACCAGAAATATATGGAGTAATCATACGAAAGTCAGTAGACTTTCAAAAAGCTCTAAGTCAACAAAACAAATTAATAAGCCAAGGATTAGCAGCATTTGGATACATATATGTTAATTTGTTTTCAAATATATTACCATTAATTCCATTTGTAATAATAGCTATGTATAAAAATGAGAAAGAAAATAAGGGAGTATCAATAATTACTATATTAGCAGTAGTATTTATAATAATACTTTTTATAGGTCACTTTTTTCAAAAAGTGTCAATTTACTATTTGTCAAAGAATTATTATGCTATTTGGCTTTTATTATATTATTTAGCATATAAGGGATTGCTAGCGTTGTATGAAGAAAATAAAATAATTCCATTTGCTATAGTTGCAACATATATAATTGCTATAGTAGTAAACTTATTATTTTTTGAAACAAATATATCACATGGAGTAATAGATAGGGAAGAAAATATATTGCAAGTTGCAGATATATATGGAGCAAATAAAACAATATATGAACATCCAAAGGATTTAAATTTAGAAGAAATAGAAATATTGAAAATGAGTTTAAAAATGATTCCAGAAGATAGTAAAACAGAAATAGCAGGAGATATAGAACAAGGAGCATGGGCGTACTCGATGACTAGAATAATAAATGATGATGATGAACATACAGGTGGAAATAAAATAAAATATAAAATGATGTATTTAGGAAATCGAGTAGGAAAAATAGATTATTTAGTATATTTTAATAGAGGAGAATATTATCAATTTTATAAAGAAAAATTGTGGGAAAATGCAGAAGTAGTCTTTGAAAATGGCTCAGGAGGAATATTAAAATATAATATAGAAAATTAAAAGAAAGGGATTAATCAAAAAAAGATTGATTATAAGAGAAAAATGAAATTATTATTACATACATGTTGTGCACCTTGTAGTGTGTATTGTATAGATAAATTAAGAGAAGAAGGAATAGAACCAACATTGTATTGGTATAATCCTAATATTCATCCATACACAGAATATAAAGCAAGAAGAGATTGCTTAAAAGAGTATAGTAAAAGTATAGATGTAAAAGCAATATTTGAAGAAGAATATGGACTAGATAATTTTTGCAAAGAAGCGGTAAAAGACTTAAATAATAGGTGCGTAAATTATTGCTATCCAGTAAGATTAAGAAAAACATTTGAATATGCTAAAGAAAATGGATATGATGCAGTATCGACAACATTACTGTATAGTATCTATCAAAAACATGACTTTATAAAAAATTATATGGAAAAGTTAAGTAAAGAATATGGAATAGAATTTTTATATAGAGACTTTAGAGAAGGTTTTTGGAAAGGTCATAATAAAGCAAAAGAGTTAGGTTTATATATGCAAAAATACTGTGGGTGTATTTTCTCGGAGGAAAGTAGATATAATAACCCCAATCCACCAAAACCAGTATTACCAGAAGGCTTTGAGGACACAAGAAGATGGTCTTTATGTGTAAAAAGAATAGAGAATAAAAACGACTACATTGATTTATTATTAGAGGCAAATCCATCAAAAGCAAGTATTAACAAGTATTTAAGCGACTCTGATGTTTATGGATTACAAGTGGAAGAAAATATAGTTTCATTAGCTGTTATTTTGCACATTGATAATAAAACATTAGAACTAAAAAATCTAGTTACTAAAAAAGAATATAGAGGAAAAGGTTATGCTAAAAAGTTATTAAAATCCCTATGTGGCAACTATAAACAAAAATATGATAAGATGTTAGTGGGAACATCAGAGAATAATATTCCCTTCTATGTAAAACAAGGCTTTGATAAATATGAGAAGACAATAAAAAATTACTTTATAGATAACTATGAAGAAGAAATATGGGATAGAGATTTAAAATGTGTTGATATGTATTATTATTCAAAAGATTTGAAAAAAGCAAAAGTTAATATTTAAATGGTGTTTAGTTTGCCATCATATTATTAAACAAATAAAAAATATATATTGGAAGGAGAAGCTATTGGACAATAAATTAATAGGAAATGAAAATAATATAATTTTTTACAATGATGAAGAAGGAAAAACTAGAATAGAAGTTATATTACAAAATGAAAATGTATGGTTAAATATTGAGTCATTGACTAAACTATTTAAGATAGATAGAACAGGTATAACTAGACATATAAATAATATTTATAAAGAAGAAGAATTAGAAGAGAATTCAACTTGTGCAAAAATTGCACAAGTTCAAACAGAAGGGATAAGAAGCGTTACAAGAAATATTGCTTATTATAATTTAGATATGATTATTTCTATAGGATTTAGAGTAAATTCAAAACCTGCAATTAAATTTAGAACATGGGCAAATAAAATTATAAAAGATTATATGATTCAAGGTTTTGCTCTAGATGATGATAGATTTATGAAAGGCAGAAAATCTGATCAAGAATACTTTAAAAGATTATTAGAAAGAATAAAATTAATTCGTACTAGTGAAAGAATGTTTTATCAGAAAATAACTGATATTTTTGCAGAATGTTCAATTGATTATGATAATACGAGTGAATTAGCTAAAGACTTTTATGCCAGTATACAAAATAAATTTCACTATGCAATTACTGGAGAGACTGCAGCAGAAATAATTTATAATAGAGTAGATAGTAAAAAGCCTAATATGGGATTAACAAATTGGAAAGAGTCGCCAGATGGTAAAATATTAAAATCAGATATTACTATTGCTAAAAACTACTTAGATGAACAAGAACTAAGGAATTTAAATAATATTGTAAATATTTTTCTTGACATTGCTGAAGATAGTGCACAAAGAAACATACCAATGTATATGAAGGACTGGAAAGAAGAAGTGGATAATGTGTTAAAAATAAGACGTTATAAAATTTTAGAGGGTAAAGGAAAAATTTCTAAATTAGATGCAGATACAAAGGCATCAAAGGAATATGAAAAGTTTAAAGTAACACAAGATAGAAATTACATATCAGATTTTGATAAGCTGACAATAGAAACTAAAAAAATAGACAATAAGAAATAGGATGTTATATATTTTAACCCCAAAAACGGACAAAACTTTAAATATAAAGGAAAACAAGAACTTTTGAATAAGGCAGAAAACTCAACTTTGGTAAATCCAAATAAACTTCAAACATTGTTATTATAATATCTTTAAGGAGTATATTATTTACATGTGAGAATTGCAAAATCTATGAGTATACTATAAAAAATGATTAAATTAAAATATATGGAGGAGAGCAAAATATGAAAATAGCAATAATTGAAAGAATAGAAAATGATGATAATCATAAGCCTTTTAATCAAAGATATTATTTAGATAATGCTTTTAAAGAAATATTTGATGATTTAGGAATTCTGCTTATCCCTGTTATATCAGAAAAGAATTTAAGAGATATATGTAGTATTTGTGATGGATTAATAGTAACAGGAAGTGCAAATGATGTTTATCCTCAATATTATGGAGAAGAACCTATTAAAGAATACAAATTTGATGAATATCCTTTAGTAAAAAACATAGTAGAATTATTTGCAAAAAATGTATATAAAATAGAAAATTAAAAAAGATAAAGAATTATGAGTTCAAGATTATTCGTGTATATTTTATATTATAATGAAAAATAATAATATTATATTTTATTTATAATTATAATGTAAAAGGAGATTATGATGTTAAAATCAAAAATATTTATTATTTTATTTTTAATTTCTATATTTTGTGTGATACCAAATTTTGTTTCAGCAGCAAATATAGAAAAACAAACTGTAACACTAGATTTAAGAACTCATACAACAGAAGATAAGCTTGACACTCATGGATGGAAATGGGATAGTCAAACAAAAACACTAACTTTAAAAAATGCAAATTTTGAAGTGCTAGGTGACCAGCCATGTTTTATTTTTAACAAAAATGATAACATAATAGTAAAATATGAAGGGATAAATACTCTAAAGTCGGAATCTAAACCTATATTCTACGGAGTAGGGAGTAATACAGAAGGTACTCACGGAAGCCTTACTTTAAAAAGTTCAAATAATGGTATTTTAAATTTAGAAGTAACCAAGGCAGATGCAAGAAGAGGGTTTAATCTAGGAAATACCATTCACTATGCATATGACTTAAACATTGAATCTGGAACTATAAACAGTAGGGGTGGGTTCTGGGTAGATGGAACTATAACTATAAATGGTGGAAATGTTAATATTAATACTGAAAATATGGAAACTAGTTTAGGAAAGGTAAATGGTATTTATGCTTTGGTACAAGTAAAAATTACTGGTGGAAATATAGATATTAAATCAAACGATTCAGCAATCCTTGTTTCTGGAACGCCTGGCGATTGGGATACCAAAGATGAAGGAATAGTAATAAGTGGTGGGAATATGTTTCTTAGCTCTCAAGCCTCTAATTCAGCAGTAATAGCAACAGGAATATTAAAAAATAAAAATATAATAATTGATGGTGGAAATATAACCCTTGCTGGTGATTACGGATTTTATACAAAAAAAGGTAGTATTAAAGTATATCACGTGAATAGCTTAAATACTGATAATATAAAAAAAGAAGCATTTAAAGTCGCGGAAGGTGATGGAAATGAAATAATATTCGCTGAGGCAGATTATAGCGAAGTTGAAGAAGCAATTGCTAGGGCTAACAAATTAAATAAAGCTGATTATAAAGATTTTAGTGCTGTTGAAAAAGCAATTAACGCAGTAATTAGAGGTAAAAATGTATTAGAGCAAAGCGAAGTAGATGCTATGGCAGATGCTATTAATGATGCTATTGATTCACTAGAATTAATAGATAAAGCTAATAAAACTGGTAAATTAGATAACACACCAAAAACTGGTATAAATAATTTACCTGCTATAATGGTAATTGTATTGATAGTTTCTTTTTTAGTAATTTCAATATTAAAAAGAAAAAAATAAATAAAGAAGTGGTAATAAGAAAATTTAAATATCTTGTACCACTTCTTTATTTACTTTAAAGTAAAAAATATTTATATGAAATATTGAATAAAAATCCTTTTATTTATTTTTTACATTATTTTTTATAATTTGTGTAAAAATTTTATTAAATATGATATATTATTCTTGGGTTTTTTAAAGAAATTAAAAAATAGCATTTTAAAACTGGAGAATTAGAAAAAAATCGAACTACTCAAAAAATTAGAGTAGTTCAAAATGAAAGGAAATAAAAAATGAAGTATTATAAAAATTTAATTATAAAAAAGAAATTTGGAAAATTATTAAGTTGTTTAATAATAGCTTTAAGTGGTTTTGTATGTTTCTACTTTAATTGTATTGATGTGATAATAAATAACATAAAATTTAGTGATATATCAACCTATGTTGTTATAAATAATGGAATTATTGGAATGTTTGGAATAACAAATATTGGACTATCAATTCTTGGAATTTATGTTATATATATTGGATTAGTGTATATGCCACGCAATATACCAGAATCGCAAGATGATTCAGATTATGAAGTAGAATCAGATGAAAACTATATTAACATTAAATTTAAAAACAATGAATTTCATGTAAAGAAAGAAACTTTTAGCCCAACTGATTTATTTTTTAGAGATAAAAATAAAAAATTTGTTTCAATGACTAGAGGATATCAGATTTATAATTATATTATGTATAAATATAAAGATATGACAGAAAGGAAAATTAATAAAGATAATATTATATCAAAATCAGATGTTATAAATAAATTTAATAATGTAAAAGAACTATCATTAGAAGAAAAAGAAGAATATATTACTAGAAAAAATATTAAAAACAAGCCTAGAATATTTTTTTTAATACTATCTATAGTTTTATTTTTAAATCTTATGTTTTGGGTAATTGGAATAATATTTGTAATTACGGAACCAACAGAATATACAAGAAATGATTGGTTAGGATATATTTTTATGATTGCAGTTTCATTCTATTTTTGGAAAAAATCTAATAAAGCAATGATGAAAAATAAAGATTTAATTAAAAAAATAATAAATGGAAAGATGTATTTAGTTGAATGTTATGTATATGATAAAAAACACAATAGGACTCAAGATACCGATGGAACAGTATATGAAAATTATTATATTAAAATAACAGATAATCATTATGTAGTAGAACCTTGGATAGAAATTCCAAAAACTTGTTATAGAGATGAAGAAAATTATATGGTTAGATTTTTTGTTTTAAATGAAAAAGGTATTGATATTTTTGAAATTGATACAACAACTTACGAATAAAGGATAAAAATTATGAAAAATATATTAAAATATGTAGTAACATTTATATTAATGATAATAGTATTTTGTATTTTATTAACAGTCACATCATTAATACCAAGAGATGCTTTAACGAAAAAAGTGAAAGAAAGCTCAGAAATATTATGTGGTCAACATAATTCACGAATAATTATTATAAATGGAAGAGCAACAAAATTTGACAATTATTCAGATGCACTTATGATTAATACTGCATATTCTATTGATGATACAGATCCATTTTGTTCAAGTATGTTAGCAAGAAAAAATTACATAAAAGGAAAAACAGAAGTAATTTATCCAGACACAACAGGAGAGCTTAAATCATCTTCGAAATATAAAGAGGTAAATCAGGTTGGAGATTTAAGAGATACTGTAAACAATGATACAACTGAAAGCTTTGAATATGCTAGATACTGGCATGGATATTTAGTCTTCTTAAGACCATTACTCGCTTTATTTAATATTTCTCAAATAAGAGCCATATTAGTTGTTATACTTTTAATATTATCCATAATATTAATTTACATGATATATAAGAAAATAAATTTAGGGACAGCGATTATATTTTTTTGTGGATTGCTAATGTGTGATTATTTCTATATAGGATTATCAACACAAGGAGCACCTGTATTTTTAATAACAATGATTTCATCTATCTTAATATTATCAAGAAATATAAAAGACAAAGGTTTGCTATTTCTTATAATAGGAGGATTAACAAGTTTTACAGATTTATTAACAGTTCCGATGCTAACATTAGGAGTTCCATTATTAATATATGGCTTGCTTCAAAATAAAAATAAATATAATATAAAAAAATTATTTATAGAAATGTTTAAATATTGTGTTATGTGGGGTATAGGCTATTTTGGAGTTTTTCTTATAAAATGGATATTAGTAGATTTATTATTTAATAGAGGATTAATACAAACATCAATAAGCCAATTTAGTTACAGATCTACAACGACAACTAATATAAGCATAGACAATTTATTAGAACTAATTCAATTTATTTTAAAGCCATTATCTATATCACTTATAGTATTAAGTTTATTAACAATAATAAAAATAATCAAATTTAAAGATATAAAAAATGTTAAACTAAATATAAAAGAAATATCTATATATTTTTTCATTGAATTATTAGTACTCTTATGGATAATAGTATTAAGACAACATTTCTTTCAGCATATGTTTTTCACATATAGATATACCTTTTTAATATGTGTATGTATATTTTTAATAATATATAATTTATTCAAAACAGAATATAATGAAGAGAAAAAAATATATTAAGAAAGGAAAATCAAAAATGAAGAAACAAAAGGTAGTAATTATCGGAGCAGGACCAGCGGGCCTAACTACAGGATATGAATTGCTAAAAGATGAAGATAAAAAATATGAAGTTGTTATTTTAGAAGAGACAGAGGAAATAGGAGGAATATCTAAAACAATTAATTATAAAGGAAATAGAATGGATATAGGAGGCCATAGATTTTTCTCAAAAAATAATGAAGTAATGGAATTTTGGGAAGAATTAATGCCACTTCAAGGAAAAGATTCATTTGATGATAAAAAACTACATAGACATAAGAAACTAAAAAAGGGGGGGGTCAGATCCAGAGACAGAAAACAATGTAATGCTAGTTAGAAATAGAATTTCCAGAATATATTACTTAAAAAAATTTTTTGATTATCCAATAACAATGAAAAAAGAAACATTTGCAAATCTAGGTTTAGTAAGAACTATAAAAGTAGGATTTAGATATTTAAAATCAGTATTCATAAAAAAGAAAGAAACATCTCTAGAAAATTTTTACATAAATAGGTTTGGAAAAAAGTTATATAGTATGTTCTTTGAAAAATATACAGAAAAATTATGGGGAAGACATCCGTCAAAAATATCAGCAGATTGGGGAGCGCAAAGAGTAAAAGGACTTTCAATAATTGCTATTATAAAAGATTCATTTATGAAACTTTTCAAGATAAAAGGAAATAAAGTCGAAACTTCATTAATTGAAGAGTTTTGGTATCCAAAATATGGACCAGGAGAATTATGGGAAAAACTTGCAAAAGAATTTGAGAAAAAAGGTGGACAAATATTAAAAAGCCATAAAGTAAAATATGTAAATATAAAAGATAATAAAGTAGAATCAGTAATTTGCATAGTAAATGATAAGGAAATAGAAATAAAAGGTGACATTTTTGTATCATCAATGCCAGTTAAAGATTTAGTAGAAGGATTTAAAGGAGATAAAGTTCCAAAAAAATATTTAAATATTGCTTCAGGCCTTCCATATAGAGATTTTATAACAGTAGGAGTATTAGTTAAAAAACTAAAATTAGAAAATAAAACAAATATACCAACATTAGGTAATATTGTTCCAGACTGTTGGATATATGTTCAAGAACCAGATGTAAAAATGGGAAGAATCCAAATTTTTAATAATTGGTCACCATATATGCTAAAAGACCCAGAAAATACAGTATGGATAGGACTAGAATATTTCTGCAATGAAAATGATGAATATTGGAATATGACAGATGAAGAATTTACAATTTTTGCAATTTCTGAGCTAGAAAAAATGGGGATAATAAATAAAGAAGATGTATTAGATACCCACAGAGAAAAAGTAAAAAAAGCATATCCAGCATATTTTGATACTTATTCTGAAATGGATAAATTAATAGAATATCTAAACAAATTTACAAACTTATACTGTGTAGGAAGAAATGGACAACATAAGTATAATAATATGGACCACTCTATGTTAACAGCTATGGAAACAGTAAAAAATATAAAAAATGGAATACAAAGCAAAGATAATATTTGGAATGTAAACACAGAAAAATCATATCATGAATCTAAAGAAAATTAAAATAAGAATATTATAAAATCTAATAATAGATAAAAAAAGGAAGGTATCTAATGAATAGGGAAAACTTAGAAGATATTCTTAATTTAAATGGTAAAGAAATGGTAAAAAGTTTGCAAGAGAATAGAAAGCAAATTTTTCAGATGATTCCTGAATTAGAAGATGAATATGGTTTTGAACAAAAAAATCCATGGCATATATATGATGTATGGAATCATACATTAGTAGCATTAAAAAATTCAAAACCAGATTTAGAAATAAGGTTAGCTTTATTATTACACGATATAGGAAAGCCTTATAGTTATCAAGATGATGGAAATGTGAGACACTTTAAAAAACATCCAGAAAAAGGAGCACAAATTGCAAAAAATATTTTGGAAAGATTAGGATATAACGAAGATGAAGTAAAAAATATTTGCTTTTTGATTGAAAATCACGCAAAGACTATTGATGTGCAAGATATTAATATGAATAATATTGATATTATGAAAAAATTGTTACTTATTCAATATTATGATGCTAGTGCATATAATCCTAAATATACGAATCAAGTATTTGAAAGATTAGATATTATAAAAGAAAAAATGAAATTAAAAGAAAGAGAATTTCAATCGAAGCACAGAGATATTGAATATTAATTTAGAAAATAATCAGAAAAGATAGTTGAAGATTATTAAAAAGTTGACATAAAAACACGAAAAATGTTAAAATACATAGTATAAGAGTAAAATATATCACAAGTAAAAATGGTAAGGAGATATAGTGCAAAAATGTTAAAAAAAATTGAAATTATACTATTAGTTTTAGTAATAATGTTAACTTCTTCAGTAACAAAAGTTTTTGGAGTAGTAGGACAAGATGGGAAAATAGTTGAAAAAACAATACAAGATAATAATGATGTTTTAATAAATCCGGGTAAGGGTTTTGTTTATTATGCAAGAAGATTAACTTATGATAGTGAGCACAAATATACATTTGATTGGTTTTCACAAGAAATGCTAGACATATCTAATGTACTTTACACAAGATATGATTGGTCAGAATTGCAAAAAGAAGAAGGTGTATTTGATTTTACATTAATTGATGAAGGAATAAAAGATTGTATAAAGTATAATAAAAAATTTGCTTTTGGCGTAATGTGTGCAAATACATCAACAGAAGAACCTTATGTTACACCAAAATTTGTATTTGATAAAGGTGCTAAATATAATTTAGGTGGAACTAATGGAAAGCAATATATTCCAGATTGGATGGATGAAACATTTTTAAAATATGTAGATGAGTTTACTAAAGCATTAGGAGAAAAATATAATGGAGATCCTAATATTGCATTTATTGATATTAGGACTTATGGAAATTATGGAGAACAACATTTATTTGGATTAAATGGTTTTGATGAATCAGGTGAAAAAATAGATATACAAGAATATATTAAAGAAAATAGAGTAGAGCCTGAATTTTTGAAAGAAAAATATATAAAACCATATATGGAAGCTTTTCCAGATACACAATTAATTATTCCATGGGGAGAAGATAAATTTAATGATGTTTATGAAGAACTAATAGATGAAGGTGTTTCATTAAGAAGAGATGGAATAATTACATATACAAATGGGTTAGAAACTTGCTCAAAAACTTATGGAAAACTTCCAATGATATATGAGTATGCTAGTAATTACGAAAAGTATGAAGAAAATGGTGGAAGAGAATATTTTAATAAAAAATTAGAAGAGGCAATTGAAATTGCAAAACCATCATATATTGAACTTGATAAAGCTTGGTATAATGATGGAAATCAAGAATATTGCAAAGAGTTAGCAAATAAAATTGGATATTATTTTAGACTAAAAAAAGTAACTTATAATGAGAAAATAGAGGCAAATGTACCAACACAAATGTCTTTTGAATTTAAGAATGATGGTATTACACCAATAAGCGAAAAGTGTAGTGTATATGTTGGTCTTTTAGACCAAAATAACAATCTAGTAAAAAGATATAAAACAGATATAGATCCTAAAGAGTGGGAACCAGATACACTTTCAAAAAATGATGCAACAGTTACTTTTGAAAATGTAGATAGTGGAAATTATAAATTAGCCATAGGATTATATGAAAATGATGAAGACCAAAATCCAACATACTTGCTAGGAAGTGAAGGAAAAACAGAAAATAATTGGTATGTTTTTGGTGATATAGAATTAAAAGGAAATAATAAATATACTTCTGTATATGATTATCAAGAAAAGATAATGGAAAATCCACCATCAATTACTAAAGTAGAAGATGAAAACAATTTAGAAGAAACAACAACTTTTTATGCTCCAAAAACAGAAGATGGAAAGGTAAATCCATTATATAAATCATATAATGCAAACTTAGAGCCAGTTTCTTGGAGAAACTCAATAATAGGTCAAAACAGTATATATTCAGAAGAAAGTAAATGGCCACAATTATATTCAGTAGAATTTGTAGTTGATTGTAAAGAGTTTTTTGTAAATACATGTACATCATTTAGAATATTAGTAGATGAAGGAAATGGATATGAATTAACATATCAAGATGGAATAGAGCAAACGACAGAAGAGACAGGAAGTAAGTCAGATACATTTAAAGGTGTATGGTATAAAGTAGAATTTAATGAAAAGAAACAAAGAAACATTAAAGTAGAATTAACAGATTGCGTATTTAATGGAATTAGAATAAGTAATCAAGATGAAATAAAAGCCATAGAAAGACCAAGTAATTCAAAAGTATTGTATGTAGGTTCAAGTATGACAAGAGGAGGAAGTCTTCCAGCATACTATTCATGGCCAAATGTTGCATCAAATATTTTAAATCTAGAATGTATAAATAATGGAGTTGGAGGAACAGGATATTTAGCAGATACAAGTGGAAAAAATGATATATATTCTGATAGATTAGAAATATTAATAGAGCAATTAAAATTAAATCCAGATGTAGTAGTTTTAGAAGCAGGACCAAACGATTATTGGAGTGGCTATAAAGCACCAGAAGTAATTAAAGAGGCAGAAAAATGTATAGACTATATAAAAGATTATACAAACGCAAAAATAATTACAATAGGAGCATATTATCCAGATGAAAATGTACCAGAAGATTTAATAGAGATTAATAATCAATTAAAAGAGCAAGCACAAGAAAAAGAAGTACCATTTATAGACTTATTAAATGGTGATACATATGATAAATATGGCGAGCAAATAACAATAGGAAAAGAAGGATATATTACAGGAACAGGAGACATGGGGAATCCTAAAAATGATGGAAATGCAGATAAATATGTGCTTGAAGACGGAGTGCATTTGTCAGTCGAAGGAAATAAATATTTTGGAGAAAAAATAGCAGAAGAAATAAGCAAAATATTAGATGTAAAATCTGCAACAAAAAAATCATTAAGTGAGAAAAACATAGTATCACTATATTGCTGGGATATAGATGATTTTAATATATCAAAATTAAAAGACGAAATAGATTATTTAGAAATAAATACATTGTATATTCAAAGACCAGCTAACGATAAACAAATTAGTAGATTAAAAGAAATAATGGAATTTGCAAAAAAATATGAATTAGATGTATTTTTGTTAGAAGGTGCAAGAGACTGGCTAACTGAAGGAGATATGAATAATGTATTAGAAGTAATAGATGAGGCAAATGAGCTAAATAAGATATTAGACTATAAGCTAAAAGGAGTTAGCTTAGATGTAGAATTTTATTTAACAGAAGAATATCAAGAAGCGGCAAATAATGGAGAAACAGAAAAAACATTAGCACTATTTAGGCAATTTACAGAAAATACAAAGAAATGTTGTGATTATGCAGAAAATCTAGGATTAAAATATTCAATGGCACTTCCAGTATGGCTAGATAAATTATCAAAAGAAGTGTTAGAAGACTTAATGAACTATAACTATGACCATATAGCATTTATGAATTATTTTAAAGAAACAATAATGGAAAATATGGATCAAGAAATAGAAATAGCAAAAAAACATAATATAAATATAGTATCAATAGCAGAAGTACAAGATCCAAAGTTTGGAACAGTTGGAGAAGAAGATACATTTTATAATGATGGATTAGAACAATGTATGGATACATTAAATAATATTGTGCAAAAATATAATTATGAAAATTTAGGAATATCATATCATTACTATAAACCACTTTTACCATTACTAGAAAGAGATACAGAAGTAGGTATAGAAAATAAGTATGAATTACAAGTATTGCCTTATATAGACGGAATAAATGTTAAAGCAGAAAAAGCACAAATAAGTGAAAATGGAAATGATGAGCCAATATGTGTAAATGATAGTAATAAAAATGTTGTAATTTTCTATGGATTAGAATATGGAAAAAAATATGAATTAAAAATAGAAAGTGAAAATTATTCAGTTACAAAAACTATAACATATCAAAAAGATGATGATATTTTTAATGAATTAGAAATTGCAAGTATGGATGTAGAGCTAGAAGAAATGAAACAAGAAGATAAGCCAAGCGAAGATATACCAGAAATAGACGAACCAGGAGCAGATACACCAAGTGAAGATACACCGGGAACAAACGAACCAGAAACAAATATACCAGAGACTGAAGAACCGGGAACAAGCACACCAGGAACACAAGAACCAGATGAAAATGATTCAGAAGAAGATAATCCAGAAATAGAAAATCCAAATAAACCAAGTGAGAATAAACCAGAAATAGACACTCCAAGTGAAGATGAACCAAATAAGAAAGAACAAGAGATAAATAAACCAGATGAAGATAAATTAGCAACAAATGTAATACCAAAAACAGGAGAAAATAATTTAGCACAGATTATATTAATTATGATTATAATAATATTAATATTTAATGGAATAATTATTTATAAAAGAACTAAAAAATAAACAGGGCATTGCTCTGTTTATTATTTTAAATACGTTAAATTTGTTCTATTTTAACACTTAACCAATATATTAGAGTTAGAGGTGAAAGTGTATGAATAAAAATGTATGGACGTATATTAAAGCGATACTTGTTCCATTAATAGTAGGAGGAGTAGTTGGAATTGTTATTTCAGGCGCTATGGATTATAATTCATTAGAAAAGCCACCTTTAGCTCCTCCAGCTATTGTTTTTCCAATTGTGTGGACAATTATTTATATTTTGATGGGGATTTCTTATGGAAGACTGAAAGTAAAGGAGCTTACGAATGAAAAAATAGATTTTATATACTATACACAACTGGTAATTAATGCGTTATGGTCAATATTTTTCTTTGTATTTAAATGGAGATTATTTTCATTTTTCTGGATTTTATTGTTAATTGTATTTGTAATATGGATGATAATTGAATTCTATAAAAAAGATAAAGTAGCAGGACTTTTACAGATACCATATTTATTATGGATTTTATTTGCATCATACTTAAATTTATCATTTTATATTCTAAATTAGAAACATATATTGGTAAGGCAAAAAGATAAAAAAGAAACGAATGTTTTAAAAATAAAAACGAAAACACTTGAAAAATAAGTAATTTTGTAGTATAATAAAAGTATCAATGCAAAAATCTTATAAAAATAATTTTAGTAGGAGGGGAAAAACATGGAAAAAAGAATTAAACAGGAAATTCAAATTCCAAAAGGAGCAAAAAATGTTGATGTGCGGATGATTAATGGAAAGCCGTATGTAATGTATGATTTTTATTTCGACCATTCTTTTAAAGAGGCATTGGAAGAAATAAAAGGCACAAATGAGTGGCTAGACAAGTATTTTCCAGTGGTACATGCTGGAACGATTTCATTAGATGATGAAATTTTCAAGCATAAGCCAGAAACGGTAAAACAGGCATTTTTCAAACAGAGACTTGAGCATGCACTAAATATGAACATATACAATTTTAGAGCTCAAGTGATGGATCCTAGTTTAGACAAAGATGGAAATATTATTTTTAAGGCAGGAGAAAAGCCAGCAATTGGTCAGCCAACAATGTGGTGGGATTTACAGTTACAGCATTATTTCCCGCAAAAAAGAAGTCGGATGGGTTCTCCAAATCAAAGAATAATTTTCTTGGCAGTATTAATGAGAGAACTTGTCAACGCTTATAATTACACAATAGAAGACGCTTGGAGGACAATATGCGACCAAAGTAGGGAAATATGTAATTGTTCAGATACGATTCACGGCAAGAAACATATGGAACCTACAGGAAGCAGAAAAATAGGCCAATGGGCAGACTTAGGAAATGTCTACAAAATAACAAAACATAACGAAAAAAGTTTTGCTCTTGAAGGAAGTAATTACAACTTTAGTGGAAATTTCTGTACATTGTCATTCATAATAGGTGACCATAAGCTTGGAAATTTTCATAAAAGTAGCCTTGCTTGGATTGTAATGGATGTGTAATTCTTGAAAAAATGTGAAAGGGGTTCTTAAAATTAAGAGCCTCTTTTAAAATTAATATATTTTTTTAGATATGTGATTGATAATTTATAAAAAATTTAATAAAATAAGATAAAAATAAAAATTAGATTTAAAAGATAGATGGAAGGAAAAATAAATTAGATGGAAGATAAAGGGTATTTAGAAAAGTGTTTACCAAAATATTTAGAAGAGGATTTAAAGAGATTAAAAGAAGGTAAAAAAAATAAGGTTTTACATTTAGATTGTTTAATAAATGAATTACAAGGGTCAATAAATAGTGCATTTGTAGATGGAGATATAACCGAAGAACAATGTGATTATTTGTATGAAAAATATGTTTATGTTGAAATTTAAAATAAAACAAAAAAAAGAAAGAGGTGAAGTAAGAATGATAGATTTTACAAATTGCGAAATAAACAATTATAAATATTATGGAGGAAAAAATGGAGGAAAGATATGTATAAAATATAATAATGAAGATTATATGTTAAAATTTCCAAACATAAAAGAAGGAACAACAGAACATGAATATTCAAATAATTGTATTTCAGAGTATGTTTCTTGTAAAATTTTAAAAACATTAGGGTTAAATACACAAGAAACTATATTAGGAACTTATAATATAAAAGGTAATGAAAAAATTGTAGTAGCGTGTAAAGATTTCACATCAAAAGGAAGTATTTTGAAACAATTTGCAGAATTAAAAAATAGTCAAGTTGAGACTTCAAAAAATGGATATGGTACAGAATTAAGTGAAGTAATAGAAACAATTGAAAATCAATCAATATATGATGTTAATAAATTAAAAGAATTTTTTTGGCAAATGTTTATAGCAGATAGTTTCGTTGGAAACTTTGATAGACATAATGGCAATTGGGGATTTTTAATAAATGAAGATTCAAAAAATATTGAAATTGCTCCTATATATGCTTGTGCATCTTGTTTGTATCCACAACTAACAGATGATATGATTGAAGATATTGTAAACAATGAAGAAGAAATGAAAGCAAGAGTGTATGTTTTTCCAACATCTAGCTTAAAAATAAATGATAAAAAGATTAACTATTATGAGTATATTAGTAGTTTAGAAAATGAAGACTGTAATAGAGCATTATTAAAGATATTTCCAAAGATAGATTTAGAAAAAGTTAATAATATTATTAATGAAACTCCATTAATATCAGATATTAGAAAAGAATTTTATAGGAAAATATTAAAATTAAGATATGATATAATACTAAAAAGTAATTATGAAAGATTGATAAAAAATTAAAAGGTAAAACTATGGTTAGAAACAATGATAAAAGAAAAATAAAAAAAGAAATAGCCGACATAATAGAAAAATATATAGCTATTATAAAAGAAAATTATGATGTAGTAGCAATAATATTATTTGGATCTTATGCAAAAGGAACAGAACATGAAGATAGTGATATAGATATAGCAGTTATTACAGACGATATAAAAACAGATACATTTGATGAAGAAGTAAAGATGACTTTATTAAGAAGGACAATTGACAAAAGGATAGAGCCACATATTATAACAGTTGCAGATTATGAAAATGATGAAACGCCTTTTGTAGTCGAAGTGAAAAATACAGGCATAAAGGTTGCATAAAAATTAAAATATACTTAAAATAAAAAGAAATTATGAAAGCTTAATAAAAAATTAATAAGTAAAAAGAGGGAAGAAATCTTATAGATATACTTCTCTTTTTTATTTTTAGATATGGAAAAAGACAAATTAACATAAATAATTAAAAATCATATAATAAATATAGATATAATTATATCTAAAACTAAAGGAAATAAGCTATATTGTGGAAGGAAATAGGAAATGAAGAATAGAAAAAATATAATAACAATTATATTAATAGTTGTAATAACATCTATGGCAGTTGCTTATTCAGAATTTGCTACTCAATTACAAATAAATGGAAATGCTGAAATTACAGGTCAGTGGGATGTAAAGATAATAGGAATAGAGGCAAAAGATGTAAGTGAAGGTTGTAGTGCCGGAACA
>CANQYG010000002.1 GCA_947628015.1 uncultured Clostridia bacterium | reverse complement strand
TGTAACATTTTTATGTTACTTATACTAGCAAAGGGCAAAAAATAAAAAATTAGTTTTTGGCAATTTTTCAATTACGTGTATTAACTAATCTCCTCTGTACAATTATAATAATACCACATGTAAAAGTTTAAGTCAAGTGTTTTTTTACAAATATTTTTTATTTTTGTAAAGTTTTTGTAATATAATTTTTCCTTTTTATCCCTATATAAATTTTATGCATTAAAAACATTTTTGTATATACTTTTTTAATTTTGGAAATAATAATTTTGCAATACATATTAAATAGCAACTTTAAATTTATATTTTCTATTTTAGCTATTTAATTAATATATTGAAAGTGAGGGCTTTTATTTGATTAACAAGGTAGAGATTTGTGGAATTAATACTTCTAAGTTACCTATGCTATCAAATGAAGAAAAAGATGAACTTCTAAAAAAGATTAAAAATGGTGATGCAGATGCTAGGCAAAAGTTTATTAATTGTAATTTAAAACTAGTTTTAAGTGTTATAAAAAGGTTTAAATCTAGAAATGAGAATGCAGATGATTTATTTCAAGTTGGATGTATTGGTTTAATTAAAGCTATAGATAATTTTGATATGTCACAAAATGTACAGTTTTCTACTTATGCTGTTCCTATGATTATAGGTGAAATAAGGAGGTATTTAAGAGATAATAATCCAATTAGAGTTAGTCGCTCTACTAGAGATTTAGCTTATAAGGCTTTAATGGTTAAAGATAAATTTTCAAAAGAAAATCAAGTTGAACCTACTATAGAGCAAATTGCAAAAGAGTTAGGTACTACTAAAGAAGAAATTGCTTTTAGCCTAGATGCTATTCAGGATCCTGTTTCATTGCAAGAATCTGTTTCTGGTAATGATACTGATAATTTATGTATAATTGACCAGATTAGTGATAAGAAAAATACAGATGAACATTGGGCTGAAGATATTTCTATTGCAGAAGCAATGAAAAAATTATCTAATAAAGAAATGACTATTATTCAAAAACGTTTTTTTGATTGCAAAACTCAAATGGAAGTTGCTGATGAAATTGGAATTTCTCAAGCTCAAGTTTCAAGATTAGAAAAAAGTGCTATTAGTCACATAAAAAGATCTTACAAGTAATATATTTTATTAAGAGTATTTAGTTTTTCTATTTATACTTTTAATTAAAATAAGGAAGGAATGATTTTTATGGCACAAAAGGGTATGGATTTTAGACATAAAGAAGTTATTAATATTACTGATGGTAAGAGACTTGGATATGTACAAGATGTATGTGCAGATTTAAATACTGGTAATATTACTTCCATTATTGTTCCTGGTTCTTCTAAAGCATTTAGCTTTCTTTCCTCTAATAATGATATAGTTATTACTTGGGATAAAATTCGAACTATTGGTGACAATGTAATCCTTGTTGAAATTTAAGAGTATATAAAAAATTTGTGTACATTTCACATAAAGAACTTTATACTCTCAAATTTAATAAAATACACTACAAATGTTAGACTTTAAAATTTAATCCATTTTTAATTAAGCTAACTAACATTTGTAAGTGTATTTTTATTTTATATTATAGTTCATTTCCACAATTATTACAGAATTTTGAATTTGATGGGTTCATATTTCCACATCTTTTACACATTTTTAAGTTTCCGTTTGCAGATTCTTCAGGGCTTTGAACTTGATTTTGTGTTTCTTCAGCTACTTCTTGAACTTGTGGTTGTGAGGCTTCTTGCACACTTTCTTGTGGTTGTGGTATGTTTTCTTGCATTACATTTTCTTGCACTTGATTTTGAGGTTCTTGTGGTACATTTTCTTGAACTTGTGCTTGTGAAACTTCTTGCATGCTTTCTTGTGGTTGTGGTATGTTTTCTTGCATTACACTCTCTTGTACTTGATTTTGAGGTTCTGGTGATACATTTTCTTGAACCTGTGGTTGAGTAGCTTGTTGCACGCTTTCTTGTGGTTGCTGCATATTTCCTTGCATTACGTTTTCTTGCACTTGATTTTGAGGTGCTTGTGTCATATTTTGAGCTTGTGGTTGTTGTTGATTTTCATAAGGGTTATAATTTACTGAATTACCTTGTTGTCCTTGATTTTGCCAAGGTGATGTTGCATTTCCTCCCATCATTCCTCCTGTTGCCATATTCATCATTCCAATCCCCATAAAACCATTTGCTGCTCCATTTGCATTTTGAGCTGCATTTTCTACTGCATTTGCATATGCTGTTGTCATTCTTCCTTGTTGCATATATGAGTTTGAACCTAGTTCATATTCATTTATTTTCTTTTCTGATTCTTCTTCTAGTGATACTGATTCTACTGAGAAACTTATTAATCTTATTCCTCTTCTTCTAATTGGCTCATCAAATATTCTTTCTTCCATCATTTGTTTCATTTCATCTGTTTGACTTGGCATTTCTAAAACTGGAACTTTATGCTCTGAATTTCCTAGCTCATTTAATACATTTTGGAATGCTGCTATAACTTCACTTCTCATTTGTCCAACTACTGAAGATGTATAATATATATCTGCTGTTCCAGCTAGTTCTTGCATAAATACTGCAGGATTATCTATTTTAAATGTATATGTTCCATAGCAACGTACTTTTACACTTAATGGTGACATTGTGTTTGTCATTCTATTTGGTATTGGATGTGACCAATCTTGAAATGGTATTGGTGTTGATGTTCCAAATTTATTATCCATTATTTCTTTTAAATTGAAGAAAAATACTGCTTGTTGTTTTGATGTTGCTCCATCATATGTAAATCTTGACCACATTTCTTTAAATGTTTCTTTAAATTGTCCTGCAAAGAAAGATGGTGATGATGATTCGTCAAATTTGTAAATTCCATCTTCTGCTGTTGCGTCAATTACCTTTCCATTATCATATAATATTGCACATTGGCCTGGTGCTACTATTATTGTACTTCCATTTGTTATAACTCCTGTTGGTGTTGTTTTTCTTACCATTAAAACATCACCTGTCATATCATCACAACGAATGGCCTCCTTCCATTGATCTCCTAGTGTACTTGATACTGCACTTACAGCTGCTTTAATTAATCCCATAATTTCCTCCTTTAAATTTTTCCTATTAATTTTATTTTATATTTTATTGATTAATAAACTTTATTTTTTCATTTTTATTTAATTTTTTCTTGTTAAATTAGATAATACCCATCCATGATCTTCTGTTGTAATAACACTATTGCAATATTCACATCTTCCTGATGATGTAATTGTTGTCGGTGCTCCACAATTTGGACAGTTTGTTGTTTTTAATCCATCTTGTCCTAACTCTGTTGTTTGTCCTGTTGTTCTTACAAATGTCAATGTATATGTGTGATAATATTCTTTCGATTTATTCCCTCTAATTACTTTTTTAGTTGTTGCATCTATTATATAGTCTCCCATTCTTGAGTTTAAATCTACTTTTAATATATCCTTTCCTTTATATTGTTCAAATGATAAGAAGTGTACCCAATTCACACATATTCTTTCCATTACATTTATTTGATTATTTTTTATATATCCTTCTAGCTGTGCTTTATGTTGTTCAAATAATTCTTCTGCTTCAAATGGTCTTATCTTTTCCCAATCTCTATCTGTCCATGCATTTTGCAATTTCACAAATACATCTTTTGCAAATCTTTGGAATTCTTCTTCATTAAAGTTTGCATCCACTTGTTTTATTTTGTTTATTACTAAGTTGTCCTCATATATTGTGCTCGTTTTTATATAATCTTTTCTTCTATTTATTCCAATTTTTGATTTTATTACTGTTATAATTACAATCACAAAAAATATAAAAATATAGGTTCCAATATCTTCAACAAAAAGTATTGGAGTTGGAAAATATCCAGAAACTCTTCTATGACTAGAGTCCTCGTCAGAATCCCAGCTTGTGCTCGAATCCCAACTCGAACCAAAATCATAATCTTCAAAACTTCCTACCTCTGCAAAAGTGTACATGGACATTGTTATCAGAATAATTGTTAATAATACTATTTTTTTTATCTTTTTCATTTTGCTCTCTTTTTATTTATCATATATTAATCATTTTTAGCTAATTATTCTTGAATTAATTTTTTCTTGTTAAATTAGATAATACCCATCCATGGTCTTCTGTCGTAATAACACTATTACAGTATTCACACCTTCCTGATGATGTAATTGTTGTTGGTGCTCCGCAATTTGGACAATTTGTTGTTTTTAATCCATCTTGTCCTAACTCTGTTGTTTGTCCTGTTGTTCTTATAAATGTCAATATATATGTGTGATAATATTCTTTCGATTTATCTCCTCTAATTACTTTTTTAGTTGTTGCATCTATGATGTAGTCTCCCATTCTTGAGTTTAAATCTATTTTTAATATATCATTTCCTCCATATTGTTCAAATGATAAGAAGTGTACCCAGTTTACGCATATTCTTTCCATTACGTTTATTTGATTATTCTTTATATATCCTTCTAGTTGTGCTTTATGTTGTTCAAATAATTCTTCTGCTTCAAATGGTCTTATCTTCTCCCAATCTCTATCTGTCCATGCATTTTGCAATTTTACAAATACATCTTTTGCAAATCTTTGGAATTCTTCTCCATTAAAGTTTGGATCTACTTGTTTTATTTTATTTAATACTAAACTATCTTCATATATATTTCTTGATTTTATATTTGAAATGTTCATATTTCTGTTATTTCTTGTCTTCGATTTAGCTATAGAAACAACAATTATTAAAAAAAATACAAAAAGGTAAAATCCTACATTTCCCCCAAAAAATATTGGAAAGAAACCAGAACTTCCACTATAATCTGAGTCCCAGCTTGAACCAGAATCCCAACTTGAGCCTGAGTCCCAACTAGAGCCTGAATCCCAGCTAGAACCAGAGTCCCAACTTGAACCTGAGTCATAATCTTCAAAACTTCCTACATCTGCAAAAGTATATGTAGATATTGCTATCATCATAATTGTCAATAATACTATTTTTTTAATCTTTTTCATTTTTTCTCTCTTTTTCTCTAAATTTTATTATTATCATTTGGTTCTATTTCATCATTTTGTGCTTTTGGCTTTTTCAACACTATAATAATTGCAATTACTAAAAATACTATAGGAAGTATAATTAATAGTGGTAATACAATTTTCATATTAGGCGTGCTCTTTGTTTTCGGGGCTGCTAAAACATTACTATTAAAAAACATTAACATTGCCATTATTATCATTAGTATTCTTTTTATTTTCATATATTTCTCTCTTCTTTATTATATTTTCATTTATTATATAGTAATGATTTTTTTTAGTCAATTATTTTGAAAAAAATTTCATCCTGTTTTACTCAATATTTCCTTTTTCATTTTTCCTATAATTTTCTTTTCTAATCTAGATATGTAGCTTTGTGATATTCCAAGCATATCTGCTACTTCTTTTTGTGTTTTTTCATCTCCTGTAATAAATCCGAATCTTAATTCCATTATATTTTTTTCTCTTTTATTTAGCTTTGATATAGATAATTTTAACAGTTTTTGATCTACTTCATCTTCTAATCTTCTTGATGTTATATCCTCATCTGTTCCTAAAATATCTGATAGTAACAGTTCATTTCCATCTCCATCTTGATTTAGTGGCTCATCTATTGATATTTCACTTTTTATCCTATTACTTCTTCTCAAATACATTAGTATCTCATTTTCTATACACCTTGATGCATAAGTAGCTAACTTAATTTTCTTATCCATATTGAATGTATTTATTGCCTTCATTAATCCAATTGTTCCTATTGATACTAAATCTTCTATCCCAACTCCTGTATTTTCAAATTTTTTTGCTATATACACAACTAATCTCAAGTTATGCTCTACTAATGTTTTCTTTGCATTTTCATCTCCTCTATCTAACTTTATTATTTCTTTTTCTTCATCTTCTGGCGAAAGTGGTGCTGGTAAGTTTTCACTTCCTCCAACGTAAAATATTCTTTCTATTTCTTCTATATTTAAAATCTTATTATACATTTTGTTTAACATTTCTAATATTCTCATTTTCTCTTCCTCCTTCAAGTATTTCTAAACCAATTAGTGCAGAATAGTTTTTACTAATTTTTTTATCATATATTCCTATGATTACTTTTTTTGTTATAATTTGATTTTCATTATATTTTATCTTTACATATTCTGGTCTTATTCCTATCAGCATTCCATTCTGTTTTCCAATTGATTTAAAAGGTATTAGTCTTATTTTTAAATTTTCATCACCTCCTAATAATTTATTTACATCTATAATTTCTTGCATTACATCTTTTTCAACTATTATAACTGGCTTTTTAGATATTGGGTCTTTTAATGTATTTCCCGAATCTATATATCCTTTCATTTTTACTTTTTTATTATTTACCACTATTTCTAGTTCACATAATAAATCTTTTATTTTCATTTGTCTTTTATTAAGGCTAAACGAATATTGTATTATGAAAAATCCAACTAAGCCTGCAATTAATGTTATTTTCATTGGATATGTTCCTACTAATACTCCATTTTGAAATGATACTCTTTTTGGAGAAATCATATAGAGCATAGCTAAAGCACACCCTCCAATTACAAATGATGCCAAATAAAACAGCAGTAAATTTTTTAATAATTGCTTAGCGTTTTCATTATTAAATGCTACATAAATCATTATTACTGAAAGCAATATTTTCATAAATAGTGTTGAATATATTGGTATTATTTTTAAATAAGATATTATTGCATACAAGGCTCCTAACACACTTGATATTATGAGCTTAAAGTTCTTCATTTTCCTTTTTTGCACAAATCCTGTAGCATATAATATTATGTAATTCATTAAAGCATTTTCTAAAAATACTATATCTAAATATATCGTCATGTCCTTTATTTTAGTATCTTCTATTTAAAAAATCTGTCATTTCTTGATACAAAGCATAAAAAAAGACTTGCCTTTTTAGACAAATCTTTTCTTTATTTTTCAATATTTTTTTGTTTTGTATAAGCATAGGAAAAACCTAGAATCCAAATTTATGGATTCTAGGTTTGTTTTAAATGGAACTTTCATTTTGAATTATTTCTTCAATTTTGTAAGTTTTAAATGTCAGCCCCTTTTTAATTTGAATTGTTCCTTCATATTCATTAAGGCTTACAAATTCATATTTTGGCTCTAATATTACATTTCCTTCAATGTCTAATACTCCCCATAAGCCGTCATTTTGAAATTCTCTCATTCCGTTCCCACATGGTAATGGTGATATAAAATCATACTGTGGTACAATAATTACCTTACCACCATTTTCGATTAGTCCATCCTTATCATTTTTTCTTACGACTATTTGGTTAAGCCTATCACATATACCAATTTCGTCAAAATCGGACGCATCTGAAATTTGTCCTTTTACTATTTGTTTTTCTGCTATTTTTTCTTTCACTATTCGCTTTACTTCTATTGGTCCTTCTACCGTTTCTTCAGTAGATGAATCATCTATAGCAATAGTTTCTGTAGCAGATTTTGGCACTGTAAATTCATAGACGCCTACAATACTAAGTAAAATAGCAATTGTAGCAATAATTGAAGCAATAATTTTAATTAATTTTTTCCGTTTCATTTTTTTCCTCCTAAAATATAGTACAAACTATAGTTACATTTTTTATTATATTACATTTACATAATATTGTCAATTACTTTCATAAGATTTAAAAAGACCTAAAAATTAAAAAAAAGCGAAAACCTTTTAAAGTCTTCGCTATATATATTATTATTTATTTGCATTTTTATTCTTTTTTAAGAATGGAGGGATGTCTATATCTAATCCTTCTTTTTCTGGTACTGGAGTGCTTTGTGTTTTTATCCAAGGTTTTGCTCCGATACTTGTTTCTTTTGTTCCTGGCTCTTTATCAAATCCTGTTGCTATTACTGTTATACAAATATCTTCATCCAAACTCTTATCTACTACTGCACCAAAGATTATATTAGCTTCTGGGTCAACACTTCTTTGTACTAATTCTGCTGCTGTATTTACTTCGTGCAATCCCATATTTTCTCCACCTGTTACATTAATAATAACTCCTCTTGCACCTTCTATTGTTGTTTCTAATAATGGACTTTGTATTGCTTGTTTTGCTGCATCTTCTGCTCTATTTTCTCCAGATGCTCTACCTATTCCCATATGTGCCATTCCTGTATTTAGCATTACTGCTTTTACATCTGCAAAATCTAGATTTACTAATCCTGGTATTTTGATTAAGTCTGATATACCTTGAACACCTTGTCTTAATATATCATCTGCCATTTTAAAGGCCTCTAACATTGTTGTTTTTCTATCAATTATTTGTAGTAATTTATCATTTGGTATTACTACTAAAGTATCTACTTTTCCTCTTAGACTTTCAATTCCTCTTTCTGCTTGAGTAAGTCTTTTCTTTCCTTCAAAAGTAAATGGTTTTGTTACTACTGCTATTGTTAATATTCCCATTTCTTTTGCTATAGATGCTACAACAGGTGCTGCTCCTGTACCTGTTCCTCCACCCATACCAGATGTAACAAATACCATATCAGCTCCTCTAATTGCCTCTGATATTTCTGTTTTACTTTCTTCTGCTGCTTGAGCTCCTATATCAGGATTTGCTCCTGCACCTAGACCTCTTGTTATTTTTTCTCCAATTTGAATTTTTGTTTTTGCTTTTGATAGCATTAGTGCTTGCTTATCAGTATTTATAGAAACAAAATCAACTCCTTCTATTCCTGAATCAACCATTCTATTTACTGCGTTATTTCCTGCACCACCTACACCAATTACTTTAATTACAGCTGTTTCATCTGTATTTAAGTTTTCTTCATAGTTATTATTGTCTAATAACATAACTTTTCCCTCCTATTTTATTTACCTTTTTTTACTTTCTCTATTAATTTTTATGTTTATTTTATGAATAGAAGAAATCTTTGACTTTTTCTAATAGACCTTGAAAGAAGTTTTCATTTGAATTTATATCTAAGCTACTTGATACTGTTTTTGCAAATGGTCTTAATGCAATATATCTAACCAAAGCATATGCTGTTGTATAACAAGGTTTTATTATTCCTGCTATTTTATTTGATGCCATTTTTACTGGTATATTTAATGTAATTTTTCCAACTATATCGCTTTTACTTATATTAGTAATACCTTGTCCTGTTAAAATTACATTATTTATTTTTGGTTTTATACCTTCGTTAGTTATATCTTTATTTACCAGTTCAAATATTTGCTCAATTCTTGCCTCAATTATTTCTACAATGTTTGAGCTCCTAACAATTTTATTTCCATCCTTTGCTGTATTTAATACTACTTCTGTATCATTATCCATATAAGATTTTAATGCTAGTCCATATTGTCTTTTTAATTTTTCTGCCTCTTCTAAAGATATATCTAATACTAATTTAATATCATTAGTAATATTTGCTCCACCTATTGGTATTGCCTTAGTATATATAAATTTATCTCCATCAAATACACCTATATCTGTATTTTCTGCTCCGATATCTAAAAGCATTATGTAATCTTTTTGATCTGATTCATCTAGTATAAAATTTTTTTCAGCTAATGTAATAGGAACTATTCCATCTATATCAATATCAACTTTTCTAAATATACTTGATATAACCTTTATATATTCTTTGTCTGCGAGGATAAGTTCTGCATTTAAGGTAAACATTGAACTGAAAGCTCCTACTGGATCTTCTACTCTTTTTCCGTCTTCTAAAACAAAGTCATTTGTTATTATATCTATTAATTGTTTTCCATCAGGTATGTCTATATCTTTTGCTTGCATAATTGCATTTTGTACATCTCTTGACGATATTCCTGAATATTTATCTTTAGCTGTTTTTGTTACACTATTTTGAAAAATTGTGACATATTTTCCTGAAATTGTGATATATGCAGAATTAATTTTCATATTCATCTCTTTTTCTGCATCTTTTATTACTGCTGAAATAGATTCTGAAAGAGCATATTCATTAACTATTTTTCCTTTTTGTATGCCACTTGATTTTTTACAGGTGTTACAAATGATTTCGATTTGATTAAAATTATTGACTTCACCAACAACTAAGCTGACCTTATATGCGCCTATGTCAATGCCTACAATTATATCACCTATAGCCAAAGTAAATTACCCCCAGTCCTATTTTTTTTACTTGCTTTAGAATATATTATTTTTTCAAAAAAGTCAATAGAAATAGAAATAATTTTGTAATAATTTTGTAACTGGTTTGTAATAATGTCGAATATATTTATTTTTTAGAATTTTTTGATATTTTTTGAGAAATTTTACTTAAATAATATCTTCTTATAATTCCTAAATTATTAAACATTCTTCCTACAAAAACTATTATTGCTGCTAAATATATATCAACATTTAACTTTTGACCTAAATATGTTAATAACATTGCAATTAGAGCATTTACAAAAAATCCTGATACAAAAACTTTTAAATCAAAATTTTTCTTTATATGTGATGCTATTCCTCCAAATACTGAGTCTAAGGCTGCAACTATTGCTATTGCTAAATATTTTGATGCTGTATATGGTATTGTTGGAATAAGAAATCCTAAAAGTACACCTAGTAAACTTCCTATTATAATTGTTAATATCATCATATTATTCAACCTCCTTCATAACTTCTGCATTTATTTCTTTTGAATATTTATATATTAGTACATTATCTGATGACTCTACTTCGATTTCTAAATTATTTATTCTCATCAAGTCAACAAAGCCGCTATTTTTTAAATTTAATGTACTCATTAAATAGTCTTTATCTCCAATTGCTTTTACTACAAATGGTGAACTAACTCTTGCATCTGAATTAACAACTATAAAACTATTATTTATTGAAATTATATCTGTTAAATTTATTATTCTATTATCATTTATTGATATTGCCTCTGCTCCTGCATATTTAAGCTCATTTATAAGCATTAGCAAATCATCTGCTGCATAACACGCCTCGTCAGTATCTTTTAATGTTATAATTACTCCTTCTCCTTCTACATCTGTAAGTCCTAATAATGTATTTGACTCATTTAATTCCTTATCTAGCAAGTCTGTTGATTCTTTATTTTCTGCTATACTTGTGGCATATTCTGATATTGTATTTTGATTAGTATTATATTGCTCCATTGTTTCTTCATATCTTGCTTTATATGAGGCTATTTGTGTTTTAAGCTCATCTGTTCTTAAAGATTCTAAATTAGATTCTTCCGATTTATCTACTGCTCTAAATTGTATAAACATTGAACCAACTAGCAATAAACTCATCAAGCCTGCAATTATAGACATAATAATAGTTTGTTTATCTTTTTTTAATGTCATTACTACTCACCTCTGTCTTTCATAAATTTCTGTGTAAGTGCTCCACTATATTTATTTATCTTTATATTATTATCTTTTTTCACTTGTACTGACAAATCGTTCATTCTCATATTTTGTAATATTCCACCTGCTCTTTCAACTGCACCATACAAGCTTTCTTGATTTCCTATTGCTTTTATTATGCAAGGTGAGCTTATTTTTTCTCCATTTACTAATATTACATTTCCTGCACATACTATATATGTAGAACTTACTATTCTTTGGCCATTTATCTCTATTGCCTCTGCTCCTGCATTTGCAAGTTCATTTACTATATCTCTTAAATTTCCATCATGTATAAGTAATGTACTTGCATCTAATATTTGAATGTTTGATGTTCCATCTGCAACTTCTATTACTATTCCTTTACCATAAACATTTGTTAATCCCAATAATAAATTGTTCTTTTTTATTTGTGCTGTTTTTTCTTCAGAATCACTTGCGTTTGTTGAGGCTGATTGTCTAATTATCTCTAGCTCTTTATTAGATTTAGCTAAATTATCTGATGCTTTTTCATATTTTTCTTTCCATTGTAATAAGCTATCTTTTAACTCTTCATCTGCAAATGTCTGTGATACAACTGAATTTTCTATTGACATTGTTCTTATTTGAAGTGTTAGTGCAAGTGCAAGTACAAAACATGTTATTCCTAATCCGATTCTTAAGCCCTTGTCCTTCATTGTAATCCTCCTTAATATAATGTAAATTTTCATTACATCCAACTTGCATATGGATATTTATTTTTATAATCAACATTTAAGTGTAATGTTCCTGATTCATCTTTTTCTTTTTCTATAATTGACTGTAAATAAAGCATTTTTATATCTAAGTTTGACATATCTCCTAAATATACAGTTTTATTTTCACTTTTTAAATACAAAACATAATTTGAACTATCTTCTATATCTATACTGCTTATATATTGCTTAATTTCATAGTTTTCTGCAACATCTAATATTTTTAAAATTACTTTTATATTTTTTATGTCTTCTTCTACTAGTTTTTCTCCTACTATTATATTTTCTTCTGTTGTTTTATATCCTTTTAATTTGCAAACTCCTTGTAAGTCATTTGAGTTTATTTCCAATATATATCCATTATTATCTATATATGCATACGAGCCTTTATATTCAAGCATAAAAGCTACTTTTCTTTCTTTTACATTTATCTGTATGGTATCTAAAATTTTTCTATTAATTGTTACATTTTCAATATACGCATTTTGCTTAATATTGTCTATAACTTCTCTTTTTCTTACCTTAAATAGGTTTGTCCCTTTTTCTATCATAGATAAACTAATTATTTCATTGGTTGATATATATTCATTTCCTTTTACTTCTATATTCTTTATTTTAAATATTGGTGATAATAAAAATAATAGAATAGCTGAAATTATAATAACGATTAAAAATAAAATTTCTATTATTTTTAATGATTTTTTCCTTCTTGCAATTACCTTGGGATTTCGTTTCTTTCTATTTTTTATTCTTTCTTTTTCTTCTTTAATCTCTTGTTTTCTTATTTCTTTTTCTTTTTTTAATTTTTCTTTTCTTTTTTTCTTTTTAATTTTTTCTAATTCTTTTTTGCTTATTTTAGGAACTTCTTTAGTATCTATATACTTTTCATCATTTCTTTTCTTATTTTTTTGAACTTTCTTTTTTAATTTTTTATTATTATTTTTGCTCGGTACTTCTACATCATAGTTAAATATGCTTTCTTTTTTTACTACATTTGAGGCACCTTTATTAGGTGCCTTTTTATTTTTAGCATCTGTAACTTTCTTTTGCATTTATACCACCTTTTCTATTTTTATTTTCGCTCCTAATTTCTTTAGTTTTTCTTCGAAGTTTTCATATCCTCTTAATATATATTCTGCATTTTCTACTATAGTTGTTCCTTTTGCATACAAACCTGCTAATACTAAAGCTGCTCCTCCTCTTAAATCTGCACTACTAACAACTTTCCCACTTAAAGCATTTTCTCCTGTAATTTCTATGACATTTTCTTCATCAATTAATTTTATATCTGCACCCATCTTTTTTAAATCTAGAGCATACTTAAATCTATTTTCAAATATATTTTCTTTTATTATTGATTTACCCTTTGCTTTAGTTAAAACAGCACTAATTATTGGTTGGAGGTCTGTTGGAAATCCTGGATAAGGAGTTGTTTCTATATTAACAGCTTTTAGAACTTTCGGTGCTTTTAAAGTTATAGAGTCATTAGATATTACAATTTCACATCCCATTTCTTTAAGTTTATATAACACATTTAATAAGTGCTCTGGATTTGTGTTTTCTATTTTTATTTTGCCATTTGTAATTGCTGCTGCACATAAAAAAGTTCCTGTTTCTATTCTATCTGTCATTATTTTATAATCTACTTTATGCAGTTTTTTTACACCACATATTGTAATTCGACTCGTTCCAGCGCCATATACTTTTGCTCCCATTTTATTTAGACATTTTGCTAAATCTTGTATTTCTGGCTCTTTAGCTGCATTTATTATATGTGTTACACCTTTACAATAAATTGATGCTAAAATTATATTTTCTGTTGCTCCAACACTTGGAAAATCAAGTTTTATTTTGGCTCCCATTAGTTCTTTTTTTGCTCTGCAATGTATGTAGTCTTCTTTTTCTTCTATATCAACTCCTAAATCTTTAAAGGCCTTTAAGTGTAAATCTATTGGTCTTTTACCAATATTACATCCTCCTGGATATGAAAAAGTTGCTTCTTTAAATCTTCCAAGTATCGCTCCTGCTAAAACTACTGTTGAACGTAATTTATGCATTAACTCTTTAGGAATTGTTTTTCCAGTCATTTCTTTACTTGATATTGTAATTTTACCACTATCTATTAATATTTTGCAACCTAGCAGTTTTAAAATCTTTAGAGTTATTCTAGTATCCTCTATATCAGGTATATTGTAAAAAGTGACTGGTTCTGGATTTAGTATTGCAGTAGCTATTATTGGAAGTGCTGCATTTTTAGAGCCTGATGCTTTGACTTCTCCTTCTATTTTGTTGTTTCCTTCTATTACATAACTTAGCATACTTATCTCCTTTCTTCGCTTTCGCTCAGAATTCGTATTTCAAGATTATTAAAATCTTGAAACTACGATGCTGAGGACTGATGCTAACTGATATATAGTATGTTAAGTTTTTATTTGATGTTACTTTATTTTTTTCCTTTTAAATCTATTGATAATAGTTTACTTATACCATTTTCCTCCATTGTTATTCCATATACAGTATTTGCCGCTTCCATAGTTCCTTTTCTGTGTGTTATAACTAAAAATTGAGTTTTATTACTAAATTTCTTTAAAAATTCTGCAAATCTATATACATTTACATCATCTAGAGCCGCTTCAATTTCATCTAATATACAGAATGGAGCTGGATTTATTTTTAATATTGCAAATAATATTGCTATTGCTGTTAGTGCCTTTTCTCCACCTGATAAAAGCATCATATTTTGAAGTTTCTTTCCTGTTGGTTGAGCTTTTATATCTATTCCACATTCTAATATATTTTCTTCATCTTCTAGCACAAGCTCTGCTCTACCACCACCAAATAATTCTGTAAATATTTCATTAAAGTTTTTATTTATTAATGCAAATTTTTCTTTGAATTGCTTTTTCATTGTATTTGTCATATCTTGAATTATGTCTCTAAGTTTTGCCATAGTATTTTCTAAATCTAGCCTCTGCTCTCCCATTGTTTCATATCTTTCTTTTGTCTTTTTATATTCTTCAATAGAAGATACATTTACATCTCCTAAGTCTTTTATTTGTTTATGTAAATCGTTTACTCTTTTTTGTGTAGCTTGAACATTTTCAGGCTTATTATAATCTTTTACATTGTTTGGCGTAACTTCATATTCGTTCCATAATTCATTTATTGTATCAGTAATGTCTTGCTCTGCTGATGTTATTTTTATATCTACTTTTACTAATTGTTCTTTTATTTTTTGTATTACTTCAAACTGAGATGATATTTCTTTTTCTTTTATTTCTAGAGTATTATTCTTTTCTTGTCTTGTTTGTTTTAGTGAATCTGATTTAGTAGAGCTATCCTCTACTTCTTGTTTTATTGTAATAATTGATTGTTCTAAATTTTCAATAGTTTGACTTAGTTCTTCATTTTGCTTGATTGCGTCTTCTATTTGTATTTTCTTATTTTCAATACCATTTCTTGCATTTTGTATGTCTGTATCTATTCTACTTACCATTTCTTCAATAGACATACTGCTTTCATTAAATGAAGATACTGATATTTTTAAGTTAGTAATATCTAAATTCAAGTTATCTATATACTTTTGCTCGTCTTTGTTTAACTCTGAAAACTCTTGTATTTCTACAGATAAGTCTTCAATTTTTTTCGTTATATCTGCAATTGCATCTTCTAATTCTTTTTTATTTTGAATATTTTGCTCTATTTCTTTTTCTATATTTTTTAAATTTTCTTCATTTTTATTTTTGCTTTGTTCTAATCTTTCAATTTCTGTATTTACTGCATTTAATTTCTCGTTTTCTTGTGCATAAGTAATTTCTGCCTGTTGCATACTTTCTACTGCTTTATTAATTTCATTTATTATTTCTTCATTTTCTTTTAAGAAAGCATCTTTTTCTTCTACTTTGCTAGAAATTTTTTCATCAATTTCTTTTATATTTTTTTCAAGCCTTTTTATTTCTGCACTTCTTCCTAAAATGTTTACAGTTTTTTTGTTATTTGAACCTCCACTCATTGAGCCTGATGGATTAATTACATCTCCATCTAATGTAACTATTTTGAATGAATATTTATTGTCTTTTGCAAGCTTTATCGCACATTCCATATTTTCTGTTATTACTGTTCTTCCTAGTAAATTTTCTATAATACCTTCATATTTTTTATTAGCCTTTACTAATTCAGATGCAATTCCAATTGTGCCTTCATTCTTGCTTAATATTTTTTCTAATCTTTTTCCCTTAACAGATGAAATTGGTAAAAATGTTGCTCTACCCAAATTATTTTTTCTTAAATATTCTATCATCTTTTTAGCATCTTGTTCTGTTTCTGTTACTATATTTTGAAGGCTTGCTCCTAGAGCCATCTCTATTGCAAGTTCATATTTTGAATCTGTTGATATAATATTTGCTAAAACACCTTCAATTCCTCTTTTTAATGATGGGTTTGATTCGCAAGCAATAAGCAAATCTTTTACACTTTTGTTATATCCTTCTTTTTCTCTTTCTGTTTCTATTAAAAAGCTTAGCCTTGTTTGTTTCATTCTTCTTTCATCTGTAAGATTTGCTATTAATTTTTCATATTCTTTTGTTTTATTTTCTAATGTTTCTTGCTTTTTTCTTATTTCTTCTAATTTACTTTGTTTTTCTTTTTTACTCTTTTCAGCCTCATTAAAATATTTTAAAATTTCATTTTTTTGTTCACGTTTACTATCTAAATTTGAAATAATTTGTGACTTTTCTTTTTCTTCTTGTTTCTTTCTAGTTTGATAGTTTTCATAGTTTGTATCTATTACAGCTATTTGATTTTGATTTTCATATTTTTGCTCTGTTAAGTTTTCTACTGTTTTCTTTTTATTTTCAATCTCAATTTCCTTTGCCGTTAATTTATTATTAAGATTTTCTAGCTCTTTACTTTTTTCTTCTAATTCTTTTTCAAATTTTTCTTTATTTTGAGCTAAACTTTCTTTCTTACTTTCTTTTGATTTTTTCTCTTCTTCTAAGTTTAGTATATCTTGCTTAGCTGATGTTATTTCTCCTTCTAATCTTTCTTTGTTTTGAAGATTATTTGATATTCTTTCTTTGCTAATATTTATATTTGAAGTTATTTGCTCTATTTTAGTTTTACTTTCAAATCCAATATTTTGCATTCTTTCAATTTCTTCAGTTAAATTGTCTATTTCTTGTTTTAATTTTTCTTTTAGCTCTTGCATATCAAAAAGTTTGTTATTTTCTTCATTTTGTTGATTTTCAAAAATATCTTTATCATTTTTTAAACTTTCTAGCTTTTCTTTATATGTATCTATTTTGTATAAAAATAATCCTATTTCTATATTTTTTAATTCTTCTCTTAAATCTAAAAAATGTTTTGCTTTTTCAGATTGAAGTCTTAATGGCTCTAGATTAGCCTCTATTTCTGACAAAATATCATTGATTCTAATTAAATTTATTTTTGTTTGCTCTAATTTCTTTTCTGATTCTTCTCTTCTAGTTCTATATTTTACAATTCCTGCTGCCTCTTCAAAAATATGTCTTCTATCCTCTGATTTATTGCTTAATATTTCATCTATTTTACCTTGGCCTATTATAGAATATCCATCTTTTCCAATACCTGTATCCATAAATAGTTCTAATACATCTTTTAATCTGCAAGGCACCTTATTTATAAAATATCCTGACTCTCCTGTTCTATAAAGTCTTCTTGTTACTGTTACTTCTGCATATTCAATTGGTAAAGTAGAATCGCTATTATCTATTACAATTGATACTTCTGCAAATCCTACTGGTTTTCTATTTTGCGTTCCAGCAAAAATAACGTCTTCAGATTTTGCTCCTCTTAAAGACTTCATACTTTGCTCACCTAGTACCCATCTGATACTATCTGAGATATTACTTTTTCCTGATCCATTTGGGCCAATTACTGTTGTTATTCCCGGTCTAAACTCTAAAATGGTTTTATCAGCAAATGATTTGAACCCTTGCAATTCTAATTGTTTTAAATGCATTTTGTCTTTTCCTTTTAAATACTCATTTTACTTATTAGATATTATCTTATTTGCTATATCTTCTATTAAATCTGTACAACTTTCTAACTCAAAAACATTTTCAAGTTCTAAATTTTCATAATAATTTTTTATACTTAAATTATCACTTATTTTCTTTAATGATGCTAATTTTATATTATATATGTCGCAAATTATTGCAAGTGAATGTAATTCCATATCAAAAATAACATCTTCTTTTATATCGGTACTTGTTACAAAACTTTCTGCTGAGTAGCAAGGCAAATTTTTAATATTTTTTACTGTAATAAGTTCTTGATTTCCAACATCCATACTATATTTTTCTTCATCTGGAATATTCCATTCTAAATTATACACTTTAGATATACTCACCCAAGAACCTATTTTCTGATTTGTTGAACCTGCATAGCCTATATTAATTATTATGTCTGGCTTTTGGTTATTTTCTAAATATTTTGTTATTTCTATTGCTGTTTTTTGTTTTCCTATTCCTGTTATTATTAATGTTTTTTTTTCAAGCCTATATATATTTTTTTCTATACTTTTTAATCCTAATTTATCTGCTATTTGCTTTCCTTCTTTTTCCATAGCACAATGCAATAATATATTCATTTTATTCACTCTTCTTACTTTATTCATCTATTTCTTTAGATAGTGAAATTTTTGCATATCCATTTCCATCTCTATCACTTGTTTTTGTCGTAACGTTTTCTGCATTACTTGTTATTCCAGTTCCTTCTCCTGTTTCTACTGTTGAACCTTCTCCACAATGTCCGCCATTACCACCTTTAGCAATTACTAAAATGTCATTTTCCGAATTTGATTGCGAAGATAATTCTCCTTCCTTAGTAGTAATGTATGTTGCTTTTCCACCATCTGCACTCACTGTAGAATTATTTTCAGTAACATTTTCTTCATTATTTAATATTTTTTCTTCTCCTGTTGCATCTTCACCTTGTTTTCCTATATACACATAAAGAGTTTGTCCTTTTTCTAGCTCAATTGTTCCTTTTGTATATTCTCCTTTATCACCAGCAGATGTTTCATTTTCTCCAGATTGTTTTTCTAAAGATGCACTTCCACCTTCTGCACCATAAACTTCTAGAATATATGTTCCAGATTTAGTAACTGTATATGTTTGAACTTCTCCTGTATATGTGAATATTTGTGTTGCAGCGTTTATTTTCGCAACTTGTTCATTATAAGTTTCTTCCATTCCAGTATCATATACATTTTGTAATATCATTGTTTCTTGTATTTGTGATTTTCTTTTTGATGATACATATATTAAATTTACTGCTAAAACTGCAAGAATAAATAATATAGTTGCTAAAACTATTAATGTAACTGAACCTTTTTCACTTTTTACCATAATAAAATTTTTCCTTTCTTTATAATTTGTAGAAACGTAAATTATTATCATGTTTTTATCTTTTTGCTATTTTTTACTTGTTTTAGATTTTGAGCCTGTTTTACTTTTAGATTTCTTTGCGCTTTTTGTTTTTGTACTCGTTTTTGTTTTTTTTCTAGTTTTGCTTTTTGTTTCTTCTAACTCTGGAGTCCATTTTTCTCCTTCTTTCGGTTTATTCCAAGAAATAAAGTTACATGGGTTTGGATTATCTTTATTATTATTTGAACAAATATAATAAGCTTTTCCTCTTTTTGTTTTTCTAACAAAAACATCTCCACCACATACTGGACATGCTACATCAATTTTTTCTGCATAAGATTTTATGTTTTTACATTCTGGATATCCTGGGCATGCTAAGAATTTTCCGTACTTTCCATATTTTATAACCATCATTCTTCCACATTTTTCACATTTCACATTTGAAACTTCATCTTCTATTTTTACATGCTCTAGTTCTTCATTAGCCTTTTCAAGTTCTACTTTAAAAGGTGCATAAAATTTTCTAATAACATCTTTCCACGCCTCTTCGCCTTCTGCAATTTTGTCAAATCTATCTTCTATTTCAGCAGTAAACTCTACATTGATTATATCTTTAAAGCTAGATATTAAAAGATTATTAACAACTTTTCCAAGTTCTGTTGGTACTAATTGTTTTTGCTCTTTTTCAACATATCTTCTATCTATTATTGTTGATATAATTGTAGCATAGGTACTAGGTCTTCCTATTCCCTTTTCTTCTAAAGTTTTAACTAGACTTGCCTCTGTATATCTTGGTGGTGGTTCTGTAAAACTTTGTTTTGGTTCTATCTTTTCCTTTTTTACAGTTTCACCTACTTCTAATTCTGGAATATTATTTTCATCATCTTCATCACTTTTTTCATCTTTATCTTCTACATATAATGTCATAAATCCTTTGAATTTTAAAGTTTGACCTGATGCTCTAAAATTATATGTTTCTTTATCTTTAACATCAATGTTTGCTGTAATTGTATCAAATATAGCTGAAGACATTTGACTTGCAATAAATCTATTATAAATTAGCTTGTATAATTTATATTGGTCTGGTGTTAAACTGTCTTTTATCATATCTGGTGTAAGTTCAACATAAGTTGGTCTTATACCTTCATGCGCATCTTGTGCATCTGCTTTTGTTTTATAATATCTATTTTCATAGTATTTTTCACCATATTCTGATGTAATATATTTTTTAGCTGAATGTCTTGCCTCTTCTGAAATTCTTGTAGAATCTGTTCTCATATAAGTAATTAAACCTACTGTACCTTTTTCTGGAACAGAAACTCCCTCATAAAGACCTTGTGCTACATTCATTGTTTTTCTAATAGCAAACCCTAATTTTCTTGATGCCTCTTGTTGCATTGTACTTGTTGTAAATGGTGGTGCTGGAGTTCTTTTCTTTTCTCCTTTTTTTACATCTGTTACTATATATTTTCCATTTTCTATTTTTGATAAAATTTCTTTAACTTCTTTTTCATTATGAAGTTCTATTTTCTTTCCATCTTTTCCATAAAGCTTAGCAGTAAATTTTTCATCATTTTTAATAAGTTTTACATAAATATTCCAATATTCTTCTGGAATAAATTTCTCAATCTCTTCTTCTCTATCAACTATTAATTTTACTGCTACAGATTGTACTCTACCTGCTGACAAACCTCTTTTAACTTTTTTCCAAAGAATTGGACTTATTTGGTAACCAACTATTCTATCTAATACTCTTCTTGCCTGTTGAGCATCAGTTAAATTCATATCTATTTTTCTAGGTTCTTTTATACTTTTTTGCACAGTTTCTTTTGTTATTTCATTAAATGTAACTCTGCATATACTATCTAAAGGAATTCCTAAAATATAAGCTAAATGATATGCAATTGCCTCTCCTTCACGATCAGGGTCGGTTGCTAGATATACTTTTTTTGCTGACTTTGCATCTTTTTTTAATGAATTAATAAGTGATGCTTTTCCTCTAATATTAATGTATTCTGGCTCAAAGTCATGCTCTATATCTACACCTAATTTAGATTTTGGCAAATCTCTAATATGTCCCATAGATGCAACTACTTTTACATCACTACCTAGAAATTTTTTAATTGTATTTGCTTTAGCTGGTGATTCAACTATAATCAATTTGTTTGCCATTATATAATTTACCTTTCTGTAACTAATTATTATCATATTCTAGCTTATTATAAGATATTTTTCAAGAGCTAACAACTAACATTTTAAGTTTAGAGTAGCTTTTTAATTTCTTGATAAATCCTATTTTCAGCATCAAAAACTGCCATTTTACTTGCAGCTTTCCCCATATTATTAACAATTTCTTTATTACTTATTATATTATTTATTTCCTTACTTAAGTTATTTGCATTTAGCTCATTATTTAATATTACTTTTGCAGCTCCATTTTTTTCAAATACTCTTGCATTATCTTCTTGTCTATTAGCAGAGCTACTTGGTAATGGAATAAATATTGCTGGTTTTCCAATTATAGCAAGCTCTGTTAATGTCATTGCTCCACTTCTTGCTACAACTAAATCAGATATACTCATAACTTCGTCCATATTATATATATATGGTAAAATAGTTGTATTTTTTATATTATTAATGTCTAATCCTGATTTTTCTAAGTCTTGTTTTACTAAATCATATTGCTCTTTACCAGCTGCCCATACTATTTGATAATTTGCATTTAATTTCTTTTTTACAATTTCTTTTACTGCATCATTTATTGCTTTAGCCCCTTGGCTACCTCCAAAGACTAATATTATAGGTAGTTTTTCATCTACCTTTAATTCATTTTTTATTCTTTTTATATCACTACTGCTTAAATTAAGTTTTTTTACTTTTGTTGGATTTCCTGTATATACAACTTTATTTGCTTTTTTTATATTATTTTTTGCATCTTCAATTCCTAGTAATATTGTATCTGTTTTTTTAGCTAACATTTTAACTGCTAAACCCGGATATGCATTGCTTTCGTGTAGCATAGTTGGTATTTTAAAACTATGTGCAGATGAAATTACTGCACCACAAATATATCCACCTGTACCAATAACAATGTCAGGTTTAAATTCTTTTATAATTTTTTTTGCTTGTTTAAAACCTTTTAAGGTTTTTATCATTTTTTTCAAGTTATCAATACTTATTTTTTTACTAAAGCCATAAGCATCTATTGTTTTAAGTTCATATCCTGCTCTTGAAGTTAAGTCTTTTTCTAATCCTTTTCCAGTTCCTATAAAAATAATTTTTGAGTCTGGTTCTTCTTCCTTAATCTTATTTGCTATTGCTATTCCTGGATTAATGTGTCCCGCTGTTCCAGCAGCTGCAATAATTACTCTCAACTTTTAATTTTATGTTAATTTTAAATTAACATATCTCCTTACATTCAATATTTAGATTTTTTAGGTTAATCTATAAACCTTTATATTTTCTTAGCAGAACGTGAAATATTAAGCAATACTCCTATACTTGATAATAAAATAATTAATGAACTTCCTCCATAACTTAAAAATGGAAGTGAAATACCTGTATTTGGTATAGTGTTTGTTACAACGGCAATATTTAAAATTACTTGAACAGCAATTAATGCAGTTATACCAATCGCTACCAAACTACCAAATGTATCTTCTGACCTTATTGCAATTAATACTCCTCTTACAACTAGAATAGCAAATAATACTATTACTAATAAGCAACCTACAAATCCTAGTTCTTCAGCAAGTATCGCAAATATAAAGTCATTGTGCGCTTCTGGTATGTATAAATATTTTTGTTTACTTTCTCCTAGTCCTACTCCAAATAATCCACCTGAGCCAATTGCATAAAGACCTTGAACTGTTTGATAAGATGTTCCACTTGTATCTTCCCAAGGATTTAGCCAAGCCATAACTCTATCTGACCTAAATCCAGAAGATAACTTATCTTTTAATAAAATTAAAATTCCTAATACTCCTGTTATTCCTACTCCTGCTAAACTGAATAAATACTTTAATTGACATCCACTAATAATTATCATTATTACTGCTACCATTGCAATAATAATACCAGCACTTAAATGGTTTTGTATTTTATATAGTAAAAGTATTGGAACTGCTGCCATAATTAGTGGTACAAAACATCCTTTCCAAAAACCATCTAGTTTATTTTTCTTATCACTAAAATATCCTGCAAGTGAAATGATTAAACCTATTTTTGTTATCTCTGATGGTTGAATTTGAAATCCTAATTTAATCCATCTTCTTGCTCCTGATACCTCCATACCTACACCTGGTATCAAAACTGTAAATATTATTAATATTGAAAAAGCATATATCCACCAATAAAATTTTTGAAATATTCTATAATCTACTTTTGATAGTACCATCATTGCAATAAGTCCTAAAATAGCTGCTATTCCTTGTGTTATTACATAATGATAACTATTTCCAAAGTCTGCTAAAGCTGAAGGAGCACTCGCAGAAAGTACCATTACTATACCTAAAGAAATAAGTATTAACACAACTATAACAAGAGGCATATCCATTTTATTTTTGCCTTGAAAGTTTGCTATTTTAGTAATATTAGTATAATTATGAGATTGCTCTACATTTTTAGAAACATTCCTTCTTTTATTTGTAGATTTTCGATTATTAGAATTTGCCTTTTTTTGTTTTTGCATTTTCTCCGAATATGCTAGTTTTTAGCTAACACATCTCCTTATAGAATTTAGGTTTTAAGGCTTTACCTATAAACCATTTTATATTGCTAATATTCCAATAATTGATGCAATTAGTGTAATAATACTGAATGTTGAAACTATTTTGTTTTCTTTCCATCCCATTAGTTCAAAGTGATGATGAATCGGTGCCATTTTAAATAATCTTTTTTTAGTCTTTTTATAATAAGCAACTTGCAATATTACAGATAAGGTTTCTATTATTGGAACTATTGCTATAATTAAAAGTAGTAAAGGCATTTTTAAATATAAAGAAATTCCTGCAATTGCTCCACCTAAAAGAAGTGAACCTGTATCTCCCATAAAAATATGTGCTGGATGCAAGTTAAATAATAAAAATCCTAGTCCTGAACCTATTACAATACAACCAAATATTGTTGTTTCTTTTACTCCAAAAATTATTGATATAACTGTTAAACAAGTTAATATAATTGTTGTTACGCTTGTTGAAAGTCCATCAATTCCATCTGTTAAGTTTACAGCATTTGTTGTTCCTAAAATTACAATTATTGCAAAAGGTATATATAGCCATATAGGCAATGTTATATATGTTTTAAAAAATGGTATATATATGTCTGTTCCATTCTTAAATATAAAAACTAGCATAATTACATATATTAGAGAGATTATCAGTAATCCAAACATTTTGGCTTTAGCACTTATACCATCAGTATTGTGAAGCACTACTTTTTTAAAATCATCTATAAATCCTATTACTCCAAAACCAATCGTTACAAATATCATTGGAAGTAATCTTGTTGCGATTTCTATTTCTTGTGCTGCATAATCTATATATAAAAATGCACTTAAAAATAAAGTTGAAAGTATCAAGATTATTCCACCCATAGTTGTCGTACCTTTTTTATTTAAATGTGACTTTGGTCCATCTTCTCTTTCAGATTGACCTACTTTTAATTTCCTTAATGCTGGCATTACTATCAATGATATTACTACACTGACTGTAAAAGAAAGCAGTAATATCTTTATTTGAAAGCTCATTAGTTTTCCCCCTTAAATTGAATAGACATACTATTTGCTATTTCTTTCAGAAATAATTTCTTCAATTACATCCCTTATAATAACCCTTTCATCATAAGGATTTTTAATATGATTTATTTCTTGATATGTCTCATGTCCTTTTCCTGCTAATACAACAATATCATTTTTTTGTGCCATTTCAATAGCTTTTTTTATGGCCTCTGTTCTATCTACTATACATTCATATTTACCTTTTGTCTTTTTTATTCCTTCTTCTATTTGATTAACTATTTTTTCTGGATTTTCAGTACGAGGATTATCAGAAGTAATTATTGTGTAATTTGCAATTTTACCAGAAATTTCACCCATTATTGGTCTTTTTCCTGGATCTCTGTCTCCTCCACATCCAAATACAGAAATAACTTTTCCTCTTGTATATGCTTTAACAGCTTGTAAAATACTTTGTAAACTTTCAGGTGAATGAGCATAGTCAATCATTAATGTTAAATCAAGCTTGTTATCTACTAATTCACTTCTACCTGGAACACGAACTTCTTCAAGTGCAGTTTTAATATTTTCAGTATCGCATCCTAATCTTTCAGCAACTGATATTGCTGCTAAACTGTTGTAAACGCTGAATCTTCCTGGTATAAAAGTTTTTATTCTTTCATTTTTACCATTAACTTTTACTCTGAAATCAACATAAGAATTAGTTATCGTGATATCTTTTGCAAGCATATCACATTCATTATCAATTCCATAAGATTTAATCTCACAATTTGGAGACATTTTAGGTAATTTAGTCAAATTAAAATCGTCTACATTTATAAATCCATAAGGACACATTTTAAATAACATTGCCTTTGAATTAAAATAATCTTCCATATTAGGATGTTCTTTTTCACTAATATGGTCTTCTGAAAAATTAGTAAATACACCTATATTAAAATCACAACCATCAACTCTATGTAATTTTAAGCTTTGTGATGAAACTTCCATTACAACAGCATTACATTTTTCTTCAACCATTTTTGCAAATAAGCTTTGTAATTTTATACTATCTGGTGTAGTTCTGTCACTATCTTCTAATTTTTTATCTCCTATATAAGTTGCAATTGTTCCTATTAATCCAGTTTTAATACCTTGCCTTTGAAGAATTTCTTTAATCATAAAAGTTGTTGTTGTTTTTCCTTTTGTTCCTGTTACCCCAATTAAAGTAAACTTTCTTGAAGGATTGTCATAAAAATTACAAGCACATTTTGACATAGCAACTCTTGAATCTGGTGCTGCAATTAATGTAACATTTTCTGGAATATCTTTTATAATTTCTTTTACTCTATCTTCATTTACTAAAACTGCTGTTGCTCCTGCTTTTACAGCTTGTGAAACATATTCATGACCATCTGTTTCAAATCCTTTTATAGCAATAAAAAAGTCTCCTTGTTTTATTTGTCTAGAATCACTTGTTATATTTCCTATATCTAATTCTAAATTTCCTTTGGCTTTTAAACCTTGAATTCCCATCAAAATATTTTTTAATATCATAACCTCTCCTTACTGGCTTACGAGTTATATTTTATAATATGTTTTATTTAAAACCTCATTATCCTTTTATATTATATAACTAATTTTATGAAAAAAACAAGATTATATTCAAATAATCTTGTTTGAAGTTCTAAATTATTTTTTCTATTTTTTGTAATTAAAATTTTTCGTCACTTTTTTTCTGTAAAAAGTTAGTTAGCTCCCACTCTGTTGTAACTTAAAACCTACTTTTCCGTCAGAGCCTCTTATCTTTTTTAATGAATATCCACTACTCTTTAAATTTATTGAAACAATAGGACGTAGTTTCTTCGTTTGTGTTTCTCTAAGTCCCAAACCACCTGTTGTATTGGTAATTGATTCTAAAACTACATAAGTTTCATTTCCACTATGTATTGCAATATAGTTTAATCCAAAATCACAAAAAGTATCCTGAACATTACACCCTCGTGTTGATAACCAAAAATCATCTTCGTAATCTTTTCCATTAAAAATAATATCATAATATTTCATATTTTTAAAATCTTCTTTTATATACCTATGTGAATATACAGATTGTTTAATCGTGGTAATATCCTCACTTTCACCCAATCCATCAATACTTTCATCATTTGTTCCTTCTTCTTCAAATATTAGTCCTTCTTTATCTTCTCCACTACCTACACCATCTTTATTTTCATATTCCCATTTTTTATCATAATTTACCCATATTTTAGGATTTTTTGAATTACTATATGGTTTGCTACTTCCATATTTTATATCTCCATTTTCTTTATCTTCCCAGTCTCCATTCACACGTGCAAATTTGGTATAATCATATGTACTTATCTTTTGAATATCACTTCTCCTTAAATTTGCCACATTTATTCCCTGTTTCATTTCTCCATTTTCATATTGACCAAAACATTGCCTACAAATTTCATTTACTATCCATACTCCATTATTATATCCATTTGTTCCAGTTAATGTTAATGTTTGTTCTGTTGGCTTATCGGATATTAATCTTATTGTTGTTCCATCATAGTCCCAGATTCTCCATTCTATACCTTTTGTTTCTCCTGTTGTAGAAAATGTTTTATCCTCATTTTTTCCAGATTGTGTTCCTTTTATTGTACAAGTTCCGCTTGTTGGTTCATATCCTTCTACATATGCTCCAACATAATCGTTGTAATCAATATTTATGTTTTCCATATCATCTACTACTTCTTCTAATATTTTTTCTTCATTTTCTTGTGCTTTTTTATACTTATCTGCTGCATCTCTTGCTTTGCTAAACAATCCATCTCCTGACATTGCCATATTTAATGTCACTCCTGCTAATATTAACAATATTATTATTGTTACAACAAGCGCTATTAATGTTATTCCTTTTTCTTTTAATTTCTGTACTTTTTTCTTATTAAGTATCTTTTCTTTTTCTTGTATTTCCTTACATTTCATTTGTTTTATCCCTCCAATTTTACATTATGTTATTTTTATTAAGGTAAAAACTTAATAAAAAAGTAAAAAATCTTATAATAGGCTTACCTTAAGCTTTTATAAAATTTTTCTTTTCTATTTTCTATAAAATTATTACAAACTTTTAATTTTTATTTTATTGATTTTATATTGATATTATGCTATATTTCTAACATAGTAATTTTTATTAAGTTTTTACATTAATTATAATTTTTTATTTGAACATAAAATCTTAAAATGAAAGAAAATATTGAAATAAAATGAGAAAAATTAACTATTTAAAGTTAGCTTTTTTCATACTATAAAATTTATTTATTTCTGCTCCTAAAAATATTATATAAAAACAAGCATAAGTCCACATCATTATAAGCATTAAAGCAGTCAAACTTCCATAAGTTGTAGAAAATCCTTTAAATATTTCTAAATATATAGAAAATATAAATGATACAATATTTAACGCAACTGATCCAAAAAGTGCTCCCCTTATTTGACTTCTAAATGTTATTTTATATCCTGGCAAAAATTTGTAGATACATAAAAATATTACAAAAAAAGCAAATATATAAATCAAATGAGTTATCATATCAGAAATTATTGTATAGTCTTTTAAAAGTCCAAATTTTTCTTGTATTGTTGAAATTATAGTGCTACCAAATACCAACATAACTAGTCCTATTACTATTATTACAACAAAGGCTATTGTCTTTAATAATGATATTAACTTCAAATATATAATTGATTTTTTCTGTTTATCATTAAATTCATATACTGTATGCAAGCCTTTTATTAATGCAAACAATCCCTTATCTGCTGCAAATAAAGTAAAAATTATTGATAAAGAAATTGTTCCTATTGATTTTGAATATACTTCCATAATTACACTTAATACTGCTCCACTCATATCTGCTGGCATTACTTCTGATATTATATTAAATAATTGTTGTGGCTCTACTCCTGTATATTGAATTAATGTTAATAATAATATTATAAATGGTACAAATGACAATATAACATAATAAGCACATTGAGCAGAAGATTCACTTATGTGATCTTTCTCCATGTTATTTATTATTTTCTGCACTATTGGTAATTTGCTTTTTATATTCATAGTTATGCTCCCTATATTTTATAGAATTTCATAATCACTTTTTCTTTATGAAATATTTTATTACACAAATAACCAAGGCTATTATTCCTATCGTAATTGATATATCTGATATAGTAATCGCTGAATTGTTAAATATTTTTATATAATCAATCACATATCCATTAATTAATCTATCCAATAAATTTCCAGTTTCTCCCGCTAAGATTATATAAAGAGGAATTACCGATTTGCTTTTCTTTTTTGTGTAATAAATTATTAGGCCTATAACAAAGAGCATTAATAATAAATTAATTATAATTGTACTAGTAGTTAGGCTAAAATTTTCTGCATAACTTAAACTTAATACATTAGGTATTATTGTTATATTTTCAGCTAAAGATATTTTTTTTAAAGTAAAATCTACTAATATTACCATTACCAAAATAATTAGTCCACTTAATGTTATTTTCTTTTTATCCATAATTTTAAATTCCTTCTTTTTTTACAATCATATAATACTAACTAATTTTTTTCAATTATTTTCTATTTTTTATTTCAATATTATTTTTAATTTCATCAATATCTTTTAATTCTTCCCACATTCCTTTCATTTCTGGTAAATCAATAAATGTTAAACGTTCTTTTGTTGTAGGATGTGCAAATTCTAACTTATAAGCCCACAAATAAAGATTTCCATTAGACTCTCTTCCGTGATATTTTCCATCTCCTATTATGCTATGACCTCTACTAGAAAGTTGCACTCTTATTTGATGATGTCTTCCTGTATGCAAATTAACTTTAAGCACAGAAACATTTTCTTTTTCATCATATTTTAGCACTTCATAGTCTAATACTGCCTTTTTACTATTTTTTTTATTTTCTCTTACAACATAACTCGTATTTTTCTGTTGGTCTTTCCACAAATAATCCTCTAATTGTGCTTTTTCCTGTTCCATCTTTCCATTTACAACTACTAAATATGTTTTATTAAAACTTTTATTTCTTACTTCTTCACTTAATCTTGATGCTGCTTTTGATGTTTTTGCAAATACCATTACTCCACCAACTGGTCTATCTAGTCTATGAACTAATCCTAAATAAACATTTCCTGGTTTTTCATATTTTTCTTTTAAATATTCTTTAATTATTGTAAGCATATCTTTATCTTCTGTTTTATCCCCTTGTGATGGTATTCCCGGCATCTTTTCTACGACTATTATGTGATTATCTTCATATAAAATCTTCATTTTTTATTCTTCCCATCTTCCATATATTCCACATGGTAGTATTAACTTAGAGTTTGCTTGTGGTAAACCTATCTCACCATTTGAAAATTTTCCATTTACTTTCTTCGGAATTGTAAGTTTTAATATATTTTCTAAAACTTCACTTGAAATTCCTGTTGTATATGAATTTATTAGGAAAAATAATGGATTATCTGAAAGTACATTTGTACATAATTTAACTAATTCAAATATATTATCTTCAAATTTCCATACTTCTCCATTTGTTCCTCTTCCATAAGATGGTGGATCCATTATAATTGCATCATATTTATTATTTCTTCTTATTTCTCTGTTGACAAATTTAACTACATCATCTATTAAAAATCTTACTTTTTTATCTCTTAAATTTGAACTTGTAACATTTTCTTTTGCCCATTCTGTCATTCCTTTCGAGCTATCTACATGCACAACTTGAGCTCCAGCATAAAGACATGCAACAGTTGCTCCTCCTGTATATGCAAATAAATTCAATACATTAATTGGTCTATTGGCTTTTTTTATTTTTTCTATCATCCAATCCCAATTTACAGCTTGCTCAGGAAATAAGCCTGTGTGCTTAAATCCCATAGGCTTTACATTAAATGTTAAATCTTTATATTTTATATTCCAAGATGCTGGAATCTTTTTATTATAGCTCCAAGAGCCTCCTCCTGATGCACTTCTTTCATATCTAGCATCAGCTTTATCCCATAATTTTGGAAAAGATTTTTCTTTCCAAATTATTTGTGGGTCAGGTCTAATTAATGTTATATTTCCCCATCTTTCTAATTTTTCTCCATTTGCCATATCTAGTATTTCATAATCTTTCCAATCATTTGCTACGTTCATTTTTTCGTTCCTTTCTTCCCTTAAGCTGATATTTTAATTTATACTAGCATTAATAAATTTATAAAATTAAAAATCATTACTCCTAAAATAGCTTGTACAATTATTGCAAGTACAACTAAACATATAAAAATTTTTTTACTCATAATCCCTCCTAATATTAAATATATTCGAAAGGATTACTATTTATAACCTTAATCGTATGACTTTATTTTACAAATTATCTTTTATTTCTTTTGCTAAAGATTCATTTATTCCTTTTACTTTTGCTATCTCTTCAATCTCTGCATTTTTTATATTTTCAATGCTTCCAAACTGTTTTAAAAGTGCTAATTTCTTTACTGTTCCTATTCCTGATATATCATCTAATCTTGACTTGCTCATTGACTTATCTCTTAAGAATTTGTGATATCCAATAGCAGTATCGTGTACTGAGTTTTGGAAATTTGTAATAAGATTAAATATATCTTCAGAAATCTCTATTTCCTGCCTTTTTTCATCCATTAATGCTCTTGTTTGGTGTTTATCATTTTTAACCATTCCATATACACTAATATTTAGCTTTTTTCCTATTTCATTTTCTATATTTTTTATAGCTTTAAGGATAGCCTTAATTTGTGTAATTCCTCCATCTGCTAATATTAAATCCGGTAATTTTCCAAAACCTTTTGAATTATCATATTTTTCTCTGACATCATCTGGTAAAGCTTTCTTTTCATCATCAGTAAGTTCTACAGAATGTCTAAGCCTTCTCGTTACGACTTCTTCCATACATTTCGGATCATCTTGAGAATAAACAGTTTTTATCTTAAATCTTCTTCCTAAATTTTTCTTTATAACACCATCTATCATAACAGACATTCCAGCAACCATATACTCTCCTGAAATGTTTGATATATCAAAAGCTTCAATCTTTCTAGGAAGTTTCGGTAAATTTAAGGTATCTTTCATTTCTACAATAACATTTTTGTTAGATTTTTCTTTGTTATCTAGAGAAATTTGAGCATTATTTTCTGCCATTTCAACAAGTTTTATTTTCTCACCTTTTTGTGGAACTTTAATTTCAAGCTTTCTACCCGCTTCATTTGTAAGCCAAATTTCAAGTAAATCTCTTTCTTCAAAATCATTTCTTATCATTATTTTGTTTGGTAGAAATGTTCTTCCAACATAATACTGTTTAATGAAATTTGAAATTATTTCTTCATCACTTTCGTCATTTAGACCTTTTAAGAAGAAATTATCTCTACCAACCATTTTGCTATTTCTAATGTAAAATATTTCTACACATATTTCAAAATCATTTCTTGCAATTCCTATTACATCAATATCATTATCTGAAATATTAGAAACTTTTTGTTTTTGAGAAATATTTTCAACTGCAAAAAGTTCATCTCTAAGTCTTGCTGCCTTTTCAAATTCTTGTTTAGAAGATGCTAATTCCATCTCACTTTTTAATTCTTTTAAAACATCATCAGTTTTGCCATCTAAAACTGAAACTATCTGATTTATTTGTTTAGCATAATCTTCTTTAGAAATATAGCCCATACAAGGTGCTAAACATTTTTTTATGTGATAATTTAAACATGCTCTATCTTTATATTTAAAATTTTTGCATTGTCTAATTTTAAACTTTGATTTGATAAAATCAACCATTTCCTTCGCAGCTCCAGCATTTGCATAAGGTCCAAAATATTTTGCTCCATCATTTAAAATTTTTCTCGTTATATATACGTCTGGAAAATCTGCTTTAACATTTATTTTTATATATGGATATGTTTTGTCATCTTTAAGAAGCACATTAAATTTTGGCATGTTTTTCTTTATTAGATTACATTCCAAAATAAGTGCTTCTGCTTCATTATCACAAACAATATACTCAAAGTGGTCTATTAATGCTACCATATTAAGTATTCTTTGAGTTTTATTTGTTTTTCTAAAATATGAAGTTACTCTTCTTTTTAAATTTATAGCTTTACCAACATATATAATTTTGTCATTTTTATCATGCATAATATATACACCCGGTTTTGTAGGTAACTTTTTTAACTCTTTTTCTATATTAAACATAAGTATATTATATCAAAAAAGCCTTAATTAATCAATATGAATTATTGCTGAAATCTTTGATTAATCAATATAAAAAGATTCTAATTATGATTTTACAAATTCACTTCATTAGAATCTTTTTTATTCAATAATATATTTTTCTTTATTAAAAATAATTACAAATTTTATTTTCAATTTTCCATTAAATATTTACGATAATTAATGCTTTCATTAAAGTTTCTTTCTACCTCTGTAGAATCTAATATCCTATTATATAATCTACAAGCATACAAATTCATCTTAGAATATGACGCATGAGGATTATTTCCTCCATAATAACCACCAACACAATATGATGCGTCCTTCATAAGTTCTCTACCTTTATTCAAATATTCCGTAGAACATATTGTACTTCTACAAATAAGTGTACCATTCTCTCCCATCCAATACAAATTAACACTACCAGTTTTATAATTAACAGAAATCGAAAAATAGACAGGAGTATTACTTTTTATCGAACCAATATTCTCAAAGGTAAACCAGTGTTGTCCTCTATAATTATCTTTGATATCGCTCTCGCTATCTCCAATTCCGAAGCAGCAAGTAACCACCTCATTTGCCCAACCGAACCTCCATCCTAAATCCTTTCACACCACAAGGTACATTATCTTCATTAATCTTTAATGCCTCAAGAGGATACAAGCAGTCTCCGTCAAATGTACCATAAAACTCAAATGTAATTCCATCATTTTCTTCAATTTTTACATTATCTATTTTTAGGTAGTCATCTATTCCATCAAATTTTAATTCTGTTCCTTGTACTCCTGAGTTTTCCGATTCTTCTTCATTACCAATAAAATTTACATTACTTCCCCATGAAGTTTTATCACTCAAATTTATTGGATTTATATTCAAAGCTATGTTATCTGTTACTGATATTCCTGAATTACCATCTAATTTTGTATATTCTTCTATATTTATTACTTCTCCTGTTTCATAATTCATTACCCAATTATATTTTGCTTTTCCATAATTAGGTATCTCAGCAATATCTTTTTGTATATAGTAATAATTTGTTCCATAGTTTTTATCTGAATTATTTAATTGTATTACCTTCCAACTGCTATCTGTTACACTTCTATTTGTTAATTTTTCTCCTATTTTATCTATATTATTATCCATTTGATATTCTATTATTTGTTGTTGTAATACTTCTTGTTCACTTGCTACATCATATTTATTTATTGCTAATTTTGCTTTGTTAAATAGTCCATCTCCTGATAGTGCCATATTTAATGTTACTCCTGCTAATATTAATAAGATTATTATTGTTACTACTAATGCTATTAATGTTATTCCTTTTTCTTTTAATTTTTGTACTTTTTTCTTATTTATTAACTGTAAATTAATCTTTTCTTGTTCTTGTGTTTCCTTACATTTCATTTGTTTAAAACCTCCATTTTCACATTATGTTATTTTTATTAATGTAAAAACTTAATAAAAAAGTAAAAAATCTTATAATCAGCTTTCCTCAAGCTTTTTATAAAATCTTTACTTTTCATTTTTTATTAAATTATTACAAACTTTTAATTTTTATTTTCTTGATTTTATACTTATACTATGCTATATTTTTCATATATTAATTTTTATTAAGTTTTTACATTAATAAATTATAATATTCTTTAATATATCTCATATTCTATATTTACTAAAAAAATAATATATTAAAAATGGTGTATTATTTTTTTCTATAAGTTTTTCTATAATTTCCTCTTTAGATTTAAAATAATTATATTTCAAAACTAATTTTTGCTTTTTATTAAAGAAAGCTTGAACAAGAATATAATTTTTCATATCAATATTAAATATATTATTTCTTTTTAAATAATTGCATGCAAAAAATTTACAAGATATATTCTCTGTCATACAATTTTTATCTTTACCAAGATATTTGCATAATTTTACATTATCAATAAATTTGAATATATTTTTAGAATAGTCAAATGAATAGCAACATCCATTTTCTTTATATGCTGATTTATTATTTTTTGATGCAGAACATATATTATTGCAAAATTTACATGGATTATTTTTATTCCACAATATATCTAAAGATTTAAAAATGTTATCATATAAAAATAAATATTGTTTTTTAGAATTATTTATGAAAAGTGCTTTTAATGCTATTTTCACATCATTATTGTAATTAGAAATTACATATTTTATTTTTTTGCCATTATATTCCGTCATAAAGTCTATATGTAATTTTTGAAAATCTAATAATTTCTGTATATATTTTATATTTTTTTCAATATTATTAGAAAATTTAATACTTAGTGCTGGATTAGTACTTTTATACTTTTTATCTAATTCAAAATTTATAGAATCAATATTAGAAAAGTTTATATTAGAATTTTCAATTATATTTCCAAAATTATCTACATATACCATAACTGTCACCTTCTAAAATATAAATTATTATAGAATTTATAAAAAGTCAAGTCAAAAAGTCACTCAGCTTTTTACTGAGTGACCCCTTCTATATATTTTCTTTTATCAATTCATAATTTTCATTATCATTATTTTTTACTAAGTTATATCCACTATTTTTTAGATTAATAGAAACTATTGGTCGAAGTGGAAAATTATGTTCGTAAATATTTCCGTTTTGTATCAAGTAACAACCACCCGTTCACAAGTCTTCTATTATTAGAGCCACTAACAAGATGTAATCCAAAATCACAATATTCTTCATATAAACCAACGTAACGTCCGGCAAGCCAGTATCCATATTCTGGATCATCATTAAATTCTTTAGTAAAAATCATATCATAATATTTCAAATTTTTAAATTCATTTTCTTTTCCTTTATACTCATGAGAATAATATGATTGTTTGAATTCAGTCATTTGTAATGTATTATCATTCTCTGTTTTACTTCCATTTTCTTGTTCCCATGGAGTTTCACAACTTGCATTCCCTGAACTAGTATCTGTTCGTTTGTTATAATTATAATTCCATTTAGAATCATAATTACTCCACATAGTTGGTGCTTGAAAATTATTCTTATCTTCTTTTGTATCGCCATAATATATTAAATTTTCCTCTAAATTATTATCAAATACTTCTAACCAACTACTTGGTTTATGTTTATATTTCGTATAATCATATTTACTTACCTTTTCTATATCACTTCTTCTTAAATTTGCTACACTTATTCCTTCTTTCATTTTTTTATTATCATTATCTCCTTCGTATTGTCCAAAACATTGCCTACATACTTCATTTATTAAATACACTCCATTATTATATCCTGCTGCTCCTTTTAGTTTTAGGGTTTGTGTCGTGGCTTTATCTAATATTATCCTTAATGTTGTTCCATCATAGTCCCAAATTCTCCATTTTAATTCTTTTTCATTTTCTTGTTCTTTAGTAGTTTCAAATGTTTGATCTGCATCTGTTCCTGATTGTTCTCCTGTTATTGTGCATGAACCACTTGTTGGAGTATATCCTGTTATATATGCTCCAACATATTCGATATTCATTTCCTTTCCTATTTCACTTATTAGTTGTGATTCATCTTCTTGGGCTTTTTTATATTTTTCTGCTGCATTTCTTGCTCTACTAAATAAACCATCTCCTGACATTGCCATATTTAATGTCACTCCTGCTAAAATTAACAATATTATTATTGTTACTACTAGTGCTATTAATGTTATACCTTTTTCTTTTAATTTCTGTACTTTTTTCTTATTTTTTAGTTGTAATTTGATTTTTTCTTTTTCTTGTATTTTCTTAACTTTCATTTGTTTTCATATCCTTTCCTTTACATTATGTTATTTTTATTAAGCTAAAAACTTAATAAAAAAGCAAAAAATCTTATAATCAGCTTGTCCTAAGCTTTTCTAAGATTTTTTGCTTTTCATTTTTTATCAAATTGTGATATATTTTTCTTTTTTATTTCCTTGCTTTTCCCCATTCATTATGCTATATTTTTTACATATTAATTTTTTATTAAGTTTTTAGCTTAATTAAATTCAATATATCTTAATTTTAATCCTAATTTAATTAAACGGAATAAATGCAAATACACGTCCACCTCTACCATTTACATTTGTTAATTTAAGACCTTTGCTCAAAACTCTTGCAATTATATTAGGACCCATATGGTCCTCACCATTTCCGAATGTTGTCCCGTCAGAAACATAGCACCAAGCTCCACCATTACTACCATCGGTATGCGCGGCAATAAGTAAACTATCATAAGGAGCAACAAATCCTTCACTCACACTCACTTTACCAGAAATATTTAGCTGTCCATTCATATTAGCAGCAGTTATAGTACCACCTCCATAATATCCTGCTTGTATCGAATATGATTTTCCCGCATTTAAAGTTACTTTTGGTGAACCTCTATTTGCCATACTTCCATTTATCTTTGCTCCCTTTACATATGCTGTCTTTCCACTTAATATATCTCCTGCTCCTGCTGTCGCATCTGATGTCGCTGTTCCTGCTACTCCTAAAAATGTTTTTCCTTGTAATGTGTTATTCTTTATTTCATTTTCTGTTCCTACTATTATCTTAGTATTTGTCGTTGTATATCCTGGTCTTATATACAAATATACCATTTGTGCTTTAGTCTTTCCATCTGAATAAGTATACTCTGCCTTTCCATAGCCTCCTTTATTACCACCATCACTATTCGCCCATACCCAATTA
>CANQYG010000001.1 GCA_947628015.1 uncultured Clostridia bacterium | reverse complement strand
AGGTTCAATATCCCACTATAGAAAGTTTAAGCATTGGAAGGAGGGGATAAAAGAATGTCAGAGATTAAAGTTAATAATGGAAATATAGAAGATGCCTTAAAAAGATTTAAAAGACAATGCGCAAGAAATGGCGTTTTACAAGAGGTACGTAAAAGAGAATGCTATGAAAAGCCAAGCGTAAAGAGAAAGAAAAAATCAGAGGCAGCAAGAAAAAGAAAATTCTAAGTAAAAGGGGCTAAAAATTAGATAATCTAGTTTTTAGCTTTATTAATTTTTTGCTGTAATACATATAATCGTTGATATTCAAAGATTTAAAATAAAAAGGAAGAAAAAAATGATACAAAATATAAAGCAAAAAAAGGAGAAGATTGGAACATTATTAATATTTATATTTATTGCAATTGTTGTATCAGCTCCAGCACTAAAAAGAAACCAAGAGATTGCTATATATGATGAATTATGGAATTTTTCAAATACCTACAAAATGATAAATGGATTTATGATATATAAAGACATTAATGTTATAATAACACCATTATACTTTTATCTAGGAATGCTTATATTACATATATTTGGAACAAATTTATTTGCATTTAAAATTTATAATATTTTAATATTTACATCATTGTATTTTATAATCTATCAAATATTTCAAACCTTAAAAATAAAAAAAGTAAGAAGTTTATTATTCGTAACGATAATATATTTACTTACATACTCAATTATACCACCAGGTGCATCTTACAACATCTTAGCCTTAGATTTTTTCTTTATTCGGAATATTATTACTTTTAAAAGGAAAAAATGGTTATATACAAGGAATAGTGATGTTTCTAATATTTATGACAAAACAAAATATTGGAATATATTATATGATAGGTTATTTAATATATAACTTAGTAGAACATAAACCATTAAAAAATGTAATAGTGTCTTTTATTACTGAAATAGTATTATTGGCTACATACTTATTATATTTAGCTTTAAATCAAAATTTATATAATTTTATAAATTATACATTTTTAGGATTAAAAGAATTTGGAACAGAAAATATATTACTTGAGATAAATCCAATTTTGTTTGTAGCAATAAATATAATATTATATACTTTACTTATATGGATGATATTATTTAAAAAGAGCAAATTTAAAGAAAAAAGTCTAATAATATTTTCCATTATGGCTTTACCGATTGTATTTCCAATTATGAATAAATATCATACAGAAATGGCAATGATTCCAACAATAATGACATTAATTATTTTTATAGAAAAAAACTTTTTCGAAGAGCTAACTGATAGTAAAATATTTAATAAATTCACTATAATGTTTACACTAATATTAAGTATAATTAGCACTTGCCAGTTGATTAATAATATAAAACAAATAAATAATTATAATTGTTATGATATATACTATGGAGCAAATGTAGACAAAGAACTTAAAAACAATATAGACAAAATATTAAACTATATAAAAGAAAATGAAAGTCAAGGATATGAAGTAAAAATTTTATCTTATAAGTCAAATCTTTATATGAATATCTTAAAAAGAAATAATGGAAAAATGGATTTACCGTTTTATGGAAATTTAGGAATAGAAGGTGAAGATGGCTTAATAGAAGAGATAAAGAATCTTAAAAATACAAAAATATTAATTCTAAAGAATGATGAATATTTATTTCAAGAAAGCGATAAAATAAGAGAATATATAAGAGATAATTATGAAAAAATAGGTGAAATAGAAGAATTTGATATATATAATATTGATTAAAAAGAAGGGAGATTTTATATGAATATAATAAAAACAGAAGGCTTTAAAACAAATTTATATGCAATTTTTCTAACAGTTCCATTAAATAAAAAAGAAGTTACAATCAATAGCTTGATACCAGCAGTTTTAAGACGTGGAACAGAAAAATATCCAAACCAGCTAGAAATAAATAAAAAGCTTGAAGAAATGTATGGAGCAAGCTTTAATTGTGGTGTTGACAAAATGGGAGATTATCAAGTTTTAAAATTCTATATGGAAACTTTGAGCAATAAATATTTACCAGAAAAACAAAATGCAGTAGAATTTTTGAAAGATTTAGTATTTAATCCATTAATAGAAAATGACAGTTTCAAAAAAGAATATGTTGACCAAGAAAAAGAGAACATTAAAAGAATAATTGAATCAAGAAAAGATAATAAATCAAAGTATTCATTAGATAGATGTATAGAAGAAATGTTTGAAGGTGAAATGTATGGAATATATAAATTTGGTAGCATAGAAGATTTGGAAAAAATAGATGAAAAAAATTTATATGAGCAATACAAGAAAATCATAAATGAAGCAAGAATTGACTGCTTTAGTTGTGGAGAAGAAATTGAAAAAATTGATATACCAGTTAAAAGAGATAAAGAAGAACAAGTAAAATGTGAATTGCAAGAACATAGCATAAAAAATAAAGAAATAAAAGAACAAATGGATGTTTCTCAAGGAAAATTAATAATTGGATTAGTTACTCCTGAAGGAGAAAAAAGTGTTGTATCTGTTTATAATGCAATACTAGGTGGAGGTGCAAATTCTAAGCTATTCCAAAATGTAAGAGAAAAGGCAAGTCTTGCTTATACAGCAGGTTCAAGCTATATAAGAAGAAAAAATACAATATTTATAAAAACAGGAATTGAAACATCTAATTATGATAAAGCAGTAGATATAATAAAAAAACAAATAGAAGATATGAAAAATGGAAATATAACAGATGACGAATTTAATTCTGCAAAACAACTAATAATGGCAAACTTAAATTTAATTCCAGAATCTCAAGAAGATTTAATTGCATATTATTTTGACCAAAAACTATATGATGAAAATTTAAGTTTAGAAGATTATATTAAAAGTATAGAAAAAGTAACAAAACAAGATGTTATAGATTTAGCAAAAGATGTTAAATTAGACACAATTTATTTCTTACACGGTCAGGAAAATGGAAAAAAATAAAGGTATATGTGCCTTAATTGTAAGGCAAGAAAGGAACAGAATTTTATATGGAAATCATTAAAAATAACAAAATTAATGAAACAGAATATATTGAAACATTAGAAAATGGAATGAAAATTATAGTAATTCCTAAGAAAAATACAAAAAAGAAATATGTTATTTGGTCAACAAAATTTGGTTCAATAGACAATAACTTTATAGATCCTACAACAAATACAGAAGTTAAAGTTCCAGATGGAGTTGCACACTATTTAGAGCATAAAATGTTTGAAAATGAAAATGGAGTAGATAGTCTTTATAAAATGATGGCATTAGGATTAGATGCAAATGCATATACAACAAATGACCATACAGCATATCTTTTTGGATGCACAGATAATTTTTATGAAGGTTTAGATGAGCTTATGGACTTTGTACAACATCCATATTTTACAGATGAAAATGTAGAAAAGGAAAGAGGAATTATAGGACAAGAAATAGGAAGATATGATGATGAGCCAAGTTGGGAATTATATGTTAATGCTATGGATTGCTTATACAAAAATAATCCAATAAAGCTAGATATAGCAGGAACAGTAGAATCAATATCTAAAATTACAAAAGAAATATTATATTCTTGCTATAATACTTTCTACCATCCATCAAATATGGTAATGTGTATAAGTGGTGATTTTGAACCAGAAAAAATTATTGAAGAAGTAAAGAAGAGATTAATTCCAAGAGAGAAAATGGCAGAAATTAAAAGAATATATCCAGAAGAACCAAAAGGAATAAATAAAAAAGAAAAAGAAGCAAATATGGGAATAAATATGCCATTATTTATGATAGGATATAAAGATGAACTTCAAGAAGATAAAGTAAAAGAGGACCTAGCAGTACAAATTATATTTAATAGTTTACTTGGAAAATCTTCTAAAGTTTATCAAGAACTTTATAATGAAGGATTATTACAAACTTCATTAGATTCAAGTTATGAATATTCGAAAACCTATGCCCACGCCTTAATTGGAGGAGAGTCACCTAATCCAAAGAAAGTTTATGAAAAAATAAAAGAAACAATAAAAAATGAAGAAATATCAAAAGAAGATTTTGAAAGAAGTAAAAAGAAAATATATGGAGACTTAGTATCAGAATATAATGATGTTGAAAATATAGGTAGAATGTATTTATCAGATGCAATAAAAGATGTAAATAGTATGGAATATATTGATAAAATAGATGATATAAGCTTAGAATATGTAAATGAAATTTTAAGAAAATTGTTTAAAGAAAATGAATCAATTATTTCGATAGTAAAGTAAATAGAAATTAATGAAAAAATAAAACAATATACAAAAATGCTCGAAAACGTTTATAAAAAGTAGAAAAATGTCGACGAAAACTGTGCAAAATGCGACAAAAAATGTTGACGACCTTGTAATATTATGGTATTTTATAAATAAGAAAACCGTAATATAGGAGAGGATATATGTCGAATAAAGATAAAATAAATGAATTAAGAGAAAAACTTAACAAAAGTATAGAAAATAATGAAGATTATAGCAAAATATACGATTTAAGCGTTCAATTAGACAAATTAATTGAGGAATATTATGAAAAAAATGTTATTTTTAATCAAAATATTTGACAATTTTGATAATATATTCTATAATTAAGGTAAGAAATAACAAAAGGAGGATAACTATGTCTATAAAGAGAATGTCAAAGATAGTTGTTGCATTACTTATAATTGCTACTGTATTATCATCAGTATCAATGGTATTTGCAGATGATATTGTAATACCAAGTGGAAAAAATCCAACAAATACTGGATTACAAACTACAGTAGGAAATGTAATTGGTATAATTCAATTTATTTGTTATGCAGCAGCAGTTGTTTTAATTGTTGTATTAGGTATTAAGTTTATGACAGCTGCACCAGATGCTAAAGCAGAAATTAAAAAGAGTGCAGTTATATATGTTGTAGGTGCTATATTAGTATTTGCAGCTGGTTTATTATTAAACTTAATAAAGAATGTTGCAAAAGATACTGTAGTAAGCTAATAATTAATAAAGAATTAAAAAGAAAGATGGGTGAAACTTTTCACTCATTTTTTTCTTGGTGATATGGTAAGTAAAATTTATAAAAATCTATTGCAAGATTTCTCGATAGAATGTATAATTAATGTAATGAACATATTTTTATTGTAAAAAATATTTATAAATACTAGCTTAAATTTGTACATTTAAGAAAAGGAGAAAAATAATGAAAGTAAAGCAAATAATAAAAATAATGCTACTAGTTTTTACTTTAGTAGTATTAACAAATACAGTTTCAAAAGCAGAACAAATTAGTTATAGTCAAGAAAGTCCAGACTTAAAAATTGCTGATATAGATATAAAAAAAGAAGATTTATCAGAAATATATGAAGGAGATAAAGGAACTACTTATGATACTGTTGGTGGAAAGATTATAGGATTAGTTCAGTATCTATGCTATGGTGTAGCAGTAATAATATTAGTATATAAAGGAGTTCAATTTATGTTAAAGGCTCCAGAGGCAAAGGCAGAACTAAAAAAAGAGTTGGTTAGTTATGCAGTAGGAGCATTAATATTATTTGCAATAGGCTCATTTATTAAAATAATAGGAAGTATTGCTTTAAATGATTTATTTTAAATATAAAGAGATTTAGAAAGTTATAAATTCTAAATCTTTTTTTGTTTTTATTAAAGCAAAAAAATAAATATAAATAATTGAAAAAATTATACTATTACAAATATATTAAATATATTAAATTTTAGTAAAACTATTGAAAATTTAAGCTTAAGCTTGTATAATATTATACAAGTAAAAATGGGTTATTATATCCATATATCGGGAGGAAATAATGAAATTTACTAAAGTAAGAAAAGTACTAATTTTAACAATGATAGCTTTAACTTTATTAGGAACTTGCTCAAATGTGTTTGGTTTCAGCTTAGATGATATATTTAGTGCTGGAAAAGGCTTTATTGATAAAGGTAGTCAAGGTGCACCAATAACTACAGATGATGCAATAAATGCATTTGTTCCAGTAGGAATAACATTAGTTGGAATTGCAACTATTGTATTAGTTGTTGTAGGTTTAATTATGGGTGTTAAATATATGATAGCAGGAGCAAATGAAAAAGCTCAATTAAAGCAAAAATTAATTTACTATGTAATATCTGTAGTTTTAGTATATGGAGCAACAGGAATATTTGCACTAGTTATACAGGTATTTAATAATATACTAGATTAAAAACTAAGGAGGATTTATAATGGGAAGTTACTATATTCCAAGTGATAAGTTAAAAGGAGAAGGTAGAATATTATATATATTTACTACAAAATCGTTGATTTATACTGCTTCAGGAGGTCTTATAGGATTTCTATTTTATGCACTATTTAATGCACTAGGCATAAAAACGGTAGGAATAATAATAATGGCTTTACTAGCATTAATAGGATATGGAATAGGAACAATAAAATTTCCTACAGCTGGTACTAGTAAAATTGCAAAAAATGTTGGTGGAGATTCAATAGATTCTGTAATTGTAAATTATATAAAATTTAAAAAGAATAGAAAAGTATATACTTATGCTATTCCAAGAGAAGAACCAGACTATAGTGCAATAAACACCCCATTAAATATGTTCAAAACAGATAAAACAAGTGAAAATAACACAAAGGAGGAAAAATAATATGACAAGCATACAAATTTTAGATTTAGTTTTAGTAGTAATACTTATTCTTATAGTATTATTAGGATTTATAGCAGTTTTACTTATTTTCAAGATGAGAAATAAAGACAATGAAATTAAAGATACTCAAAATAAAACAGCTCCTAAGGAAAATGTTAATTTAATTACGAGAAACGGAAAAAGCATAAACTCAATATATAAGTTTATGGAATTTGATGAAATTACTGATAATATGATTGCAAGAAAAAACAGAAAACAATATGTAATGGTTGTTCAATGCAAAGGTATAAATTATGATTTATTATCAGAAGATGAAAAAAATGCAGTTGAAGCGGGATTCATTGAATTCTTAAATACATTAAATTTCCCAGTTCAATTATATGTTCAAACAAGAACATTAAATCTAAATAGTATATTAAATGAATATGAAAAGAGAATTGATGATATAAATGATCAAATTATAAGGATTAATTCTCAAATTGAAATGGCAAAATCAAGACAAAATGAAGATGCAGTTAAAAAGCTTATGTTTGATAAACAAAGAAAAGAAAATATACTTGAATATGGTGAGTCTATCGAAGAATATACAAGAAGAATAAGTAGTAGCCAAAACATATTACAACAAAAAACATTTATCGTTTTGTCATATTATACAGCTGAATATGGAGATATAAAAAATTATTCAAAAGAAGAAATTGCTGATATTGCATTTACAGAACTATATACTAGAGCACAAACTTTAATAAGAGCTTTAGCATCAGCTGAAGTAACGGGAAGAGTTCTTGATTCTGAAGAACTAGCTGAATTATTATATGTTGCTTATAACAGGGATGCATCTGAAAAATATACTTTAAGAGATGCTTTAAATTCAGAGTATGATAGATTATATTCAACTGCAAGAGATGTTTTAGAAGAAAAGAAGAGAAGAATAGAAGAACAAGTAGAAGAAGATGCATCAAGACTTGCAGCAAGAAGTATTATTAAGGCAGATCAAAAGCAAAGAGAAGAAATCAAGAAGAGAACTAAAGAAAGAGCAATGGAAATGGTAGAAGAATATAAAAATGAACTTAGTCCACAATTATATAATGAAACAAAAAAGCAAGTTGAAGAGGCTAATTTGGATGAAGAACCAAATCAAGCAACTAGAACTAGAAGAGTAATTAGAAAAAATATATAACGGGTGGGGAGGAATTTATTAGATGAAAAATAAAACAAATGAAACGATTGATTTTAAAGAAAACATTAAAAGTGAAGATGAGACATTATTAGGCAACAACAAAAAAGATATAAAAGATTTAATTGCTCCATCAGGAATAGATGCAACTAGTACAAATCACTTAGAGATAGTTTCGTATAATACAAAGTATGCAAGAACTTTAACTGTTTCTACACTTCCAAGAATGTGTACTTTCCCTGAACTATTAAGAGGAATGTATACTTTTGGAGATATAAATGTATCAGTTTTCATTAATCCAGTAAGTGAGGCAAAGTCACAAAATGAATTAAATAGAACAATTAATGAGCTAGAATCAGAAAGACTTGTTGCAGAAGACAGGGGAAATATTAATCGTGAAAGTAGTTTGGCACAGAAAAGAGCTGAAGCAGAGGAATTAAGAGATGCAATAGCTAGTGGATTAGACAAATTATATGAAGCATCAATTATTTGCACAGTATTTTCTTATAGCCTAGAAGAGCTAGATAGACAAACAGAGTTATTAACATCAGAAATGTCTAAAACTCTTACAGGAGTAAAGACAGCTTGGGCAATGCAAGAAGATGCATTTAAATCAAATCTTCCTTTTGCAGAAGACAAGATAGCTAAAAAACATACATTTGACCGTAGATCTATGGGAACAGTATTTCCATTTATAAATTCAGATGTTGGACATGAAAATGGAATTCCAATAGGATTTAACAGACAAACAGGTCTTCCAATATTATATGATAATTTTAGTTCTACTTTAAGTAATTACAATATGGTTGTATTTGGTAAGTCTGGAGCTGGTAAAGGTGTAACTATAAAAACTTTAATAGCAAGATCAGCAGTTTTAATGGGAATCGAAACACTAGCACTAGATGCTGAAGGTGAATATGGAGTTGTTGCAGAAGCACTTGGAGGATTAAATGTTGTTATTTCTCCAAATTCTAATACAATAATAAATCCATTTGATATAGAACCAGAAATAACTAAAGATGAAATAACAGGAAGAGAAAGAGTAACTCTTAATGTTGAAAATAAAGTAGAGGATGTAACTCAAATATTATTAACAATGGCAAGAGGAAGTACAAGAACAGAAGATGATGTAAATGAAGTTACAAAACAAATTATTGCTGAATCTGTATCAGAAGAATATGCAGGACTTGGAATTACTAATGATGCAAATAGTTTATATGCTATGGACCAAAGAGGATTAATTCAAAATGACTATTTAGGAAAAAAGAAAAAACAAATGCCTACAATAGGCTCTTGGTATCGTAGATTAATAAATAATGCAAACCAAAATCAAAATCCTGATTATAGAACATATTATAGTTATTTAGTAAAAGTAATGAGACAATATGTTAGAGAATTAAATGGTCAGCTTTCATATTTTGATGGACAATCAACATTTGATTTATTAGATGGTACATCATTTATAAATCTTGATATATCAGGGCTAGAAGAAAGATTTGCAAGACCTTTAGCACAACAGATATTACTTACTTGGATATGGGAAAAATATGTTAAGAAAAATAGTGAAGATAAATCAAAAGCTGGAAAGAAAAGAGTATTGGTAGATGAGGCGTGGATGTTATTACCATTCCCAGAGGCAGTTGATTTCTTAAATAAAATGGCTAGACGTGCCAGAAAAAGAAATGTATCTTTAGCTGTTGTATCACAAAGATTCCAAGACTTCTATGAAAAATCAGAAGTACAAGCTGTTTTAACATCATCTGATACGAAACTATTTTTAGCACAAGATAAATCAGAAATTCAATACATAAAAGAAGTATTCAAGTTAAGTGAAGGGGAGGCATCATTTTTAACAACTTGCAGTAGAGGACAAGGACTATTTAAAGTTGGAGAACAAACTGCAATAATTGAAATAAGACCAACTAAAAAGGAATTTGAGTTTATTGAAACAAATATAAATAAAATTTTAGAAAATAAGGCAAATCAAGAATAATAGATAAATAGGGAGTAGTTTAATGAAAAAAACAATAGCAATATTTCTTAGCATACTGATAATATTAAATTTATATAATCCCATAGCTAAAGCTGAAACACCTATTGATTTAGGAGAAACAGAAACTATGCATCAAGAAGCGGCAGGACAGTCTCCAGATAATCTAGAGAGCATTATGGAAAATGGAACAGTAACAACCAATGGAGAAAATGGAGCTGATTCAAAAGAAGTTAAAATGCCAACTACTTGGCCAGATGGGATAACAAATGTCCTTAAAGTTGTATTGCTAATTTTTCCAATGCTTGCAAACAATATAATGTCACTCATTGTATATGGAAATATGGACGAAGTTTTTACAATACAAAAGTTATTAGCAAATGAATATGCGATATTTGATATAAATTTTTTTAAAACGACAGATGAAAATGTTAATCATGCAGAAACAATAAATATAATAAGACAATCTGTTGCAACTTGGTATGTAGCAGTTAGAAATATATCAGCAATAGGCATAGCTATTGTTTTAATTTATATAGGAATTAGAATGGCAATTTCTACAGTTGCAGATGTAAAAGCAAAATATAAAAAAATGTTAGTATTTTGGTTTGAAAGTATAGCATTATTGTTTTTATTACACTTTTTCGTATTAATTGCATTAAATATTGCAGGAACAATAAATGATTTAATGATAAATACTATGCAGAACATGAATGGCTCTAACATTGGTATAGAGGAAGAGCTAATAGATAATGTAGCTGAAAATGTTAATAGGGCAGAGGGTGCAATAAATACACTTATTTATTTAATTTTGTATTGTATGTTAGTTTACTATGAAATGAAATTCTTTATAATGTATTTTTATAGAGTATTAAGAGTAGGATTTTATATAGTTATAGCACCATTAGTTTGTTTAACTTATCCTATAGACAGATTAGGTGATGGAAGAGCACAAGCTTTTAAAAATTGGTTTACAGAGATTACAATGGAAATATTTTTACAGTCTATACATTTAGGAATATATATAGTATTTATATTCTCAGCAGGAGAAATAATAAGACAAGCACCTTTCTTAGGAATAATATTCCTAGCAGCATTAGGAAATGGTGAAAAGATAGTTAGAAACATATTTAAGATAAAACCTAAATTTGCAAAAGGAATTTCAGAAACAAAATTGCCTAAATTAGGATAGTATAAAGGAAAACTAATATGAAAAAAAAGAAGAAATTAATAATAATTATACTTATAATTATAATTTTATTTATAGCATTAGGAAATTTATTTGCTTACTTAAAAAATAAAAATAAAGAATATAACTCTATTGATGATTTTGATTCAGTAAAAGAATTAGTCCAATACTATGGATGCAAATATATACGTACTAAAAATTCAAGTGAAGAAGGATTTTCAAAAGATATATATATATCTTTTATGACAAATCCAATTGATGAAGAAGGCAATACTAATCAAAACTTGTATGAAAATATCATAAGACTAGTAAGTATGAAAATGCAAGAAGATTATAGAATAATTGATGAAGGTAGAAATTTAATTGTTAGAGTATATATGAATTACAACGAAGATGAAACAATTAATTATACAATAAATGATATAAATAACTATTTTGAACATCTAAAATCTTTATACACATTAAATAATAAGAAAGAAGATAATATCAGTAAAGTAAATGTAACATCAAAAGAATTGCAATCAATAATAGATAATAACTGGATTAGAAAAAATTCAAATTTAGGGCAGAAAACATCAAGCTATGAAAAATATGATGTATATTGGAATAATGGATATAAGGTAAGGACAATAAATAATAAAATATATAACATTGTTTTCATTAAAAACTATCAAGGTGAAGTATTTCAAGGAATTACAGTAGGAATGTCAAATGAAGAAGTAAGAAATGTATTAGGAAATCCTACTTATGAAAATAGTTCAGAGATGGAAGTAATAGGATATAAATTAGAAAAAATATATGCATTTTTCTCAGATGGAGAAATTTCAATATATAGAATAGATGAATATAACGAAGAAGAAAATAAAAAATTTGCTGATTTAGTTACAAAGTTATTTGAGGATAAAGACTATAATACATTTTTAACAAATTTGACAGAATTATATCCAGATTATTCTACATATACACAAGAAACAGACTATGTAAATATACAATATCCATTAAAAGGATTTGAAGTATCATTTGGAAAAAATAAAAGAAATGGAATAACAATTTATAATAATTTTGTAGGAAATATTACAAATGAAATTTCAATAGATGATATAGAAAATAACAAAGTATTACCAGCAAATACATACTTAAATTTAGAAACAAATTTAGTATTTTATGATGAGTTAGAAAGAGCAAATGAAGAATTATTAAATAGAGAACCATTTGATACGGAAGATTTTGAAAAAGGTAAGTTTGCACAAAGTGATGAATATACAGTATATTTTAATGAAATATATAATGTATATACATTCTACTCAATTTACAAAAATAATCCAGACTTTGAAATTAGAACTCAAAACGCAACAGGTATATATAAATTGACAAATAACTTATTTGTTTATGGAGTAGCAAATGATGGAATTTATGTTGTAGATTGCTATAAAATGCAAAATGCAAAAATTGTAGATGTAAATGGCGAATGTATTATAGATAGAGTTGAAAACAATACAATATATTATGACAATACAATGGTAAAGGTATCTACAAATTAAAAGAATAACAATAAAATATGACAATAAAAAAATTGAAAAAAATAAGCAAATAAAAATACAAAATTAAAGGAAGTAAAAATGAAAAAACTAAAAAACATAACAAACAAAATACTCTTAATATTAATTACTATTAGTTTAGTAGTTTTTTCAGGGATTCCTAATAATATTAATGTTTATGGTGCAACCTCAATAAGTCAACTGCAATCTGATATTGTTGAATATGCAAAACAGTGGATTGGAGTAACTCCTTATGTATGGGGTGGCACTAGTTTAACTAATGGAGCAGATTGCTCAGGATTTGTTATGCAAATATATAAAGAGTTTGGAATAAGTTTGCCTCATGGAACAGCATCTTTGTTAAATGTTGGAACTTCCGTTTCGTGGAGTGAAATTCAATTAGGTGATGTAATAATTACTCGTTCAAGTGGTAGTGCATCTGGAAGACATACAGGAATTTATGCTGGAAATGGACAATGGGTAAATGCAGCAGGAAAAAAGATAGGAACGATAATAAGTAATGTAAATACTTCGAAAATAGAAACTATTAGAAGAATAGTAGATGATGGTACAAATACTGAAAAAAAACCATCTACTTATCCAGATCCACATAATAATGGAAATATATTAGATGGAGGCTATGTAGCAGGAGGATATACATTAAGTGGGTTTAAGCCAATGGGAGATATTGATAATACTGACGATAATCCACTTGATTTAGATTCACTTGAATTTGATTTTGCAGGAAATCCAGAAAAAATGGAATATAACGGAGTTAGTAAAAATGCAGAATGGCTATTTTCAAAATTTTCACAATTTGTTGATTACATTTTAGGAATAATGGTTCAAGGATTAAAAGGAGCTATAGTAGGTTGGACAGCCATAATTGAAGGTTGGATAAATGATATATTAAACGCATTGAACTAAAAGATATAGAAAGAAAGGGGAGAAAACTATGAAAAATATAATACAAAAATTCTTATACATAGTATTAGTAATTGTGTTTTTTATGGTTATTTTCCCACAAAATAAAGCAGTTGCAGAAATTCCTGATGACGAGGAGGAAAAAATATATACAATAGAAGATGTAGTTTATAATAGAGTGCCAATATTTGATATAAATGTTTTTTCTGATAAAGCAGGTGGACAAGATATAGAAGAAAATTCAGTAGTAAGCACTATAAGAACAATCGTTGCAACGTGGTATGTAGCTATAAGAAATGCTGTGGCAGTATTTTTAGGAGTATTATTAATTTATACAGGTATAAGGATGGCAATAGCAACAGTTGCATCTGACAGAGCAAAATATAAAGAATTTTTAATTGGATGGTTAAAAAGTATAATAGTATTATTTACAATAAACTATGTAATGGTTATAGTCCTTAATCTTAATGATTTGCTTGTAGGTTTATTTAGTAATGGAACTTCAGCAGAAAGTCAAATGTATGAAACAATAAGAACAAGAGCCTATGACTTAAGATTTTCAATTGGAATTACAGGAATGTTTATGTATATAACAATGATATTTATATTTATTAGATTTGTTTGGGTGTATATAAAACGTACATTTACAGTATTAATATTAATTGTATTAGCACCAATTATATCAGCTAAATATGCATTTGATAGCGCAAGTGGAAAAAGGAGTAGAGTATTTGCTGAATGGTTATATCAATTTAGTGCAAATGTTTTAATACAAGCAGTTCATGCACTACTATATACGAGTATAGTAGGTATATCTTTAGATGTATCAACAGTAAATATTACAGGATTTATCATCTCATTAATATTCTTAAACTTTATGCTAAGTGCAGATAAAATAGCATTAAGAATATTCAAATTTGATGGATATGTTCAAGATATAGAAAAACCATTTAAGAAGGAAGAAAGCTTAGCCGGAGTATATTATGCTTATGGTACAGTAAAACTTGCTGAAAGTGTTGGAAAATATGTTGGACATAAAGTAAAAACTCTTTCATACTCTCCATCATTAAGGGGCATAGAAAGACATACAAGAAATGTTAGAAATAGAGTTGGAAATACAATAGACAATTCTATTTTAGCAGTAAATGGTATATTAGAAGAACGTTTAAACAGAAATGAACAAGACAATGAAGAGAGAAATGATAATGAAAATAATAAAACAAATGAAGAAAGAAATACAGAAAATAATGGAGAAAATAGGCGTAACGAAAGAAGAAATAGAAGAACGACCGAAGGAGAAAATACTAGAAGAAATAGTGGAATAGTTGGAAGAGCAAAAACGAAAATAAAAGGTGTAGCTATAAAAAGAATAGATTCAGCTAATAGAACATTACATCTAAAAAAAGCATCAAGAAGACAAGGCTCAGCTGGAATGGTAGCAAAACAAACACTAAAACTAAAGAAAGAACAAAAAAGAGCTGTATTTAAAAGTAATTATAAATTTATAAAAAACAACGTAAAAGGAGTTGGAAGTGTTGTACTTGCTATTCCTGTAATGGTATTAGATCCATCAGTTGGAATAGGATTATTTTCTTCAGGAATAGGAAACTTAAAAGAAAATGCAAAAGCACAAAAAACACGAAAATATACTTTTGCTGAGAGAGCTTTAAATAAAGTAACATTAGGACAATACATTAATAGAACAGAGCAAGAAATATCAAATAAAAAGAAGAATAAGAAAATTGATAATGCAATGGCAACTATGCTTGAAGTAAATGAAACAATGGACAAATTAGAAAATCATTTAAATCAATTTGATGATATTACAAAAACAGAAGCAAAAATGGTATTGAAAGCAACTTATATGTCAGATGTTAAAAGAGTTAATAAGTATATGACAAATTATATGTCAGATGTTGGCAATATAAATATGGATATAGCTAGTATTGATGAAAATACTCAAGAAGAAATGGTAAAATATATAGTAGGAATAATTGATAGAGGTAGTAAATTAGGTGAAACGCAAAAAAATGAAATAATAAAGCAAGCTCGAAAAAATTTAAAAAATAATAGATATGGCGTAGATAGAGAAAAGAATATGAAACTATTTGCATCTACTATACAAGATACTGTAAGATTCAATGTTAATGGAAATAGATTTTCTAGTGAAATAAATTTAGTAAATGAATTAGAAGAAAGAAATGAAAAACTATTTGATTCAATATACGATGTTACAGAAGAGGATGGAACGAAAGTAATAGATATAGAAAATTATATTGATACTTTATAAAAAAAGAGTATTGTCAAAATAGGAGAGAAAGTAAATGAAAGATAAGAAGAAAAAAATACTAATTTCAATTTTAGTCATATTTATAATGATATTTTTTCTGAGTGGAAGATGCTATGCAGTAGAAGCAGGAGATATTGTTGATGGTGTTGTTGGAATGTTACTTCTACCTGCTAAATGGATATTAATAATTTTAGGTGAAATAATAGGATTCATTTTAAAGTTCTTTGCAGGTGGTAATGGTGCAACATTGGAATTAGAAGAAATTTTATTTAATAAAGATAAAATTCCTTTGTTAGATATTAACTTCTTCGACTTTAATACTACTAATGAAGTAGCACGTACAATTAGACAAAATGTTGCAATTTGGTACACATCAATACGAAATGTTGCAGCTATTGCACTTGCTATAATTGCAGTATATGTAGGAATTAGAATGGCAATATCTACAATAGCAGAAGATAAAGCAAAATATAAAACAATGCTTTATGATTGGCTTACAAGTTTAGCACTTTTATTTATACTACATTACATAATGATATTTACAATAAATATTAATAATGCATTTATTGATGTTTTATCAACAGGACTAAGTGACTCAGCAACTGGAAGTATTACAAAGGTATTTAGAGATGAAGCAGCTGGTAATCGGTTCATTTACAACTGGAATGGGATGTGCAATAGTATATATATTATTGCAAGCTATTACATTTGTATTTTTACTTGCATACATAAAACGTATGATTACTTTGGCATTTTTAATAGTAATATCACCACTTGTAACTATTACATATTCTATTGACAAAATGGGCGATGGAAGGTCACAAGCACTTAATGTATGGTTTAAAGAATATGTATATAATATTTTAATACAGCCATTCCATTGTATATCATATAGAGTGTTAGCTCAAACATCTATTGATTTATTGGTAAGAGATGGATGGGCTGAAGGAGCAGGACTTTCAAATGCTGTTGTAGCTATAATGACAATGTTATTTATATTTACAGCTGAAGATATTGTAAAACACATATTCCACTTTGAAAGTCAAAGTATGGGCAAGACAGTTGCCAATGCAGCAATTGGTGGAATGATTCTAAATAAAGTAATGTCTGGTGGCAAAAAATCAAAAGGAGGCTCTGGAGGAGGAAGATTTGGATTTGGTTCTAAAAATGGTGGCAATAATTCAAATCAAAATAACAACGCTAGAAATAATAGGAATGCTGGAAATAATGGAAATAATGGTAACACAGGCAATAATGTAAATACAGGAGGAACAGGGCAAAATCAAAATAGAAGTGGAAACAATTCTGGTGGAAACAGTTCTAATGGAAACCAAAATAATAATAGCGGAAACACGAATATACCAGTTGCAAGTTCAACAGGAGAAAGTTCAAGTAGAAAAGGCAAAGGTAAAGGAAGAGTTGGAGCTGTATTAAGAGGTGCAGGAAGAGCTTATATTGGAGCAAATGCTAGAATTGCAGGAGCTATGTTGTTTGGTGGATTAGGTCTAGGTCTCGGAGGAGATACAAAGACAGGATTTGCAGGAGTTACTGCTGGCTGGTGTATGGGACGTAGTTTTTCGAAAGCAAATGATACAAGAATATTAAAACATAAGTTAGCTAAAGCAGTTAATAAGTATAAGAATGAAAATCCTAATTTGACAAGCGAAGAGTTATATAAAAATGCTTTACATTTTGCTGATGGAAGTTTAACTCCTCAAACAGAAACAGAAATAGAATTAGCAAAACAAATGCAAAAAATGGAACAGAAATTTATTGATAATGGAATAGATGAGAAAAAAATTCCAAAACAATTTAATAAATTAATATCAGATATAGAAGATGGAAATATAAGTGAATATAGTACATTCCAAAGATTTACTGGAAGTATTAAAAATAAGATTCCAAAAGGAAATGGACGTAGAAGAAGGAGAAATAATTACAATTATAATAATAGCAATAACAATGATTCTACAAGTGGTAATGATACAGGTAATAATAATGGAAATATCATATAGCACTTAAGAATAAAACATAAGTAATTGCAATATAGGAGGTGATTACAATAGCTTTTAATGAAGAAAATGAAGAAGACCAAGAAGAACAAATAAACAGTTCTTCTGAAAAAATTAATGCAGAACCGATAAAAGAAAAATTAGATAATGGAAAAGAAAAAGTAAAAAGTAAATTAAAAGATAAAAAAGTTATAAAATTTATTGCATCACATATAACTCCAATGTTAATTATACTTGCAATTATTATTTTAATAATAGTAATTATTGGGCAATATGCTTTCTTTACTACAATGCCAGGAATGTTATTAGAAAAAGTAAAAGAATTTGGAGTAGGTGTATGGTCTAAATTCAAATCAGATTTTCATGGTTTTTTTTCAGGAGATAGCATTACAACTAATATTACTAAAGAAGAAGTATTAGGCTTAGCACAGTACTTACAAAATATGGGTTATGACATAGAAAGTTGTGGCTTTGGAAAGGCAGAATATGAAGAAACAAGTGATGAAAATCAATCAATGACTAAGCAACTTATAAGTGTTGGTGAATCTGTAGATGGAAAAGAATATTTAAAATCATATATTGCATCAAATGAAGCTACTTATGTTTTATCAAATTTTAGTTTAAAAGGATTTTTAAAAGAAGAAGGTTCAACACTTACAGCTTTTGTAAGAGATGATCCAAGTGAAATAGTATTGAATAATGAATATTCAACAGGAATGATAAATATTTTAGATACAATGCCAATTTTGCCAAGTGAGAGATTTGTAAAAATAGATAGAGATAAAGAGAAAATGACTGTGTATACAGATGCTGTTTATTTACCAATAATAGGTAAATTTAGCGATTGGTTAGGACTAACTAATAATGGCTCTATACAATGGGGAAGTACATTTAGTTATGATATGTCAACATGGACTGCAAAATATGGCAAACCAGTTGAACTATTCTTAAGTGTGCATTTAGCTACAATGATGCCTGACTTAGCATATAGAATTGCTAAAGACCAAGACTTAAATACAAAAGTAAATATTGTATTACAAAATATTAATGTTAAATATGAAACTAAAATAAAAAGTATAGGAAATAATGTTGACGAGCAAGAAGAAGATAAAATTTTAGACGGAAAAGACCTTTTAACTGGAGACGACATAATAGATGCTTTTTTGAACTATTCTTTACATGGTCAAAAGTATAAATATGAAGATGAAGAAGAAAAGCCAGTAGAAAAAGGAAATTCTGTAACAACAGAAAAGGTAACAGTTGAAAAAGAAACTAATTTCTATGACGAAATATTAAAAAAACTAAATGAAGAAGGAAATGAAAGTGAAAAGAGAAAATTCTTTAGAAACATTATAAAGCAAATTCAAAGCAATTGGAATCCAGATGCTTTGGGAATAAATGTAGCAAATGCCTTGATAGATGAAAGTGAAACAGGACTAGCAAGATTTGTTAAGAAAGTAAGTAATCATTTAAAGTCATTAGTTCAAAGACTTTTTACAGGAGAATCAGAATATATAGTATATGTAACAAAAGGAGATGAAGAAGTTCCTGGTTTAAAAGGAATAACTTATAATGACTTAGCTGAATTAGCAGATATAGTTGGACAAGGTATAGAAGGTGGAGTAGATGGAGTAAAATGGCCATATATTCAAAGTGTTACAAACCATTGGTTTTATAATGATATTGACTTTTCTGTTGGAGTATATAGAAAAGCATCAACTGCTAAAAAGAAGATAAGATATGTATCAGCAGATGAAGAAGGAAGTTTCTTAAGTAAAGATAATATAGTTGTTTCACTAGAGGCAGTGCTGACTGCTGATGAAGGAATAGTATATCAAGTGTGTGAGCCAGAAGCATTTGGTCCAAATCAACATATTGTAGACATTTTTAGGGATAAATATTATAAATATGATGGAACAGCACAAACAGCAAGAGCAATAGATAATGCAAAATTATATGATCAAAAAGGAATTTTTGGAACAGTAGAAACCCCTGAAATTGAAAAAGAAGAAGTATCATTTGAAGAAAATAAAGCAAATGCTTTAGCAGCATTTTCAATATTAGAAAATATGCATTCTGAAGAGGCCGAACTTGCATATAGAAATTTAAAAGACTTAGTAGTAACTTTAAATTATTTTACAAAAACAGAGTTAACATCAGAATTGAAAAACTCAATGTTGTGGCTTATTGAAACAAATGATAAAAATGAAGAGTTTAGAGTGACAAAAGATGAAAATGAATATGGAATGAAAATAGAAAATGTAGAAGGAAGAAACGTATTAGCACCTGAAAATTGTGAAATATCAAGTGAAGGTGATGTTGTTACTTTAAAATTTACACAAATGAGTGATGAAACTGTAGAACTATTAAAATATATATATGAAAAAGATTATAAAGAAATTAACCCAGATATACTTGTTGGTCTTACTATGAAGATAAAAGGAATAAAGAACTTAAGTCAAACAGGTAGTGTAAAAAGAGGAACAGTAATAGGAACAGCAGATAGTGAATTACAAATAATAATGTTTGACATAGATAAATCCATTATAGAAAATGTTGAAGAATATATGACTCCAGAACATAATAGTGCATATGAAGCAATCATGAAAGAAAAAATGACAGAGGAACATCAAGAAGGAATAGATATTGGAAGAGTATATGGAGATGGATTCTTTAGAAGTGAAGGAAAAGGCGAAGATGGTGGAAATAGTGCTGTATCTACAGGTCACGGAACTTGGATATATTCTGAATCAGACTTTGATATACTTTGTGCTATAACTAGAGCAGAAGCTGGTAATAATCCAGATGAATTTATAAATGTTATAACTACAGCTTGTAATAGAGCAGATCAAAAATATTATGGATTGAATGATCCATTAAGTCAATATAGAAAAAATTATCAGTTTGTTGTATATGGAGTAAAAGAATGGGGAAATTATGGCGAAGGTGCTTATAAACAGTATTTAGGACGGAAACTATGGTAAATATAAAGATGAACTGATAGATGCTGTTAAAAGAGCGTTAAATGGAGAGAGAAGTCATAGATATTTAAGTTTTCTAGCTGCAAGTAGTAATCCAGAAGGAAAAGTACAGTTGGTTCCAGGTGGAAATAGATATTACAATCCAATAACTTAAAGTATTAAGTATAGTTTTTTAATAAAAGATACATTTATAGAACCTATATAAATAAAATTTATATGAGGAGTTGATAATGAAAAAATTTTTAATAATATGTATTGTGTTATTAGTAATATTAACTATAGTGCAAGTAATTTATTATAAGGTCAATACTAAAAGAACAGACATATCTTCGACATCTCCACTAAATGAGTTTGACGAAGGTTTGGAAGAAGAAAAAACAAAGTTATATATATTAGGAATGACAGAGTTATATAATAATTATAATCCAAAGATAAGTTTTAGAGATTTGCAAAGTGAATTTTATAATTTTATAATAATTGATATTCCAAATATATATCAGAATATTAAAGGAAAAAAAATAGAAGAAATAGAGCAATATTATGATCAAAATATAGAGCAAATAAAAAAGATGAATATATTTAGCAAAGAAGACTTTGTTATGATAGCATATCAAATAAATAATACTGCCGATAAAAATAAGGTTGCTAAATTATATGAATATAATGTTGAAACAGATACGATTTCTAAATCAGAGGATGGATCAATATCTTTTAAAGTAAATTTGGGATATGATAATGAAAAAAATATACAAATTTTATATACGATATCAGAAGTAAATGATAGCATAAAAATATCAAGTCAAAATGGACTAGACGAAATGTTTAAAAGATATAACGGAAAAGTATCAAAGATAGATGTATTAAAGAAAATAGATTCATTTATCTCTAGCATAAAAGAATATAGGATAAATTCAACATTAAAGACAGAAAATGAAAGAAGACAATATTTTGACTTAAATAAAGAAGACCTAGAAAAAATAGGTATAACATCTCAAGATGATTATGTAAATGTAGCAATTCAAGTAAATAGAATGAAATGGAACGAATCAGACTTACAATATGAAAAGTATGAAATACTTTCGGATAAAATAGTAAATGAAGGAGATTATCTAAGCTCAGAATTAATAATATATTACAATTATGATAGTATTTTAGATTTAAAAATTAGTATAAGTAATGTTGAAAATGTAATAAAAATATCTAGTTATATAACTGACTTTAATTAATCTTAGAGAGGAAAGAAAGATGGATAAAAAAGTTATAAATATATTATTAGTAATGGTAGTGCTTATTTTACTAGCTATAAATATAAAAATATTTATAAATAATCATGAAGAAAAAGCAGATGAAGAGCCAAATAGTGTTATAGAAAATAGTATGGTGCAAAATGATGAGCAAAAAGATATTCAAAATACAATTACAAATAAAGTTGCAGATATGACTGAAAGAAGTAGAATGCAAACATATTTTGGAACATTTATATCATATATAGAAGAAAAAGACTATGAAAGTGCTTATAATCTTTTAAACGAGAATTTTAAAAATAATTATTTTAGTACATTAGAGCAATTTGAAACTTATATTCAAAAATATCCAAAAGATATAGCAGTAGATTATAAAAATATAGAGAGACAGGGAGAACTATTTGTATTAACAGTCGAAATAAAAGATGTGTTTAATAAAGAATTTCAAGCAATTACTCAAAGAGTTGTTATAAGAGAGTTAGGAGTAAATCAGTTTACAATATCTTTTCAAGTAGAGCAGTAAAACAAAGGAAATTAGTATGGAAGAAAATTCAAGGTGTGCATTATGAGTGAAACGAGAAAGGAATAGAATTTAAAATGAATTTAAATGGTAAAATAACAATAGCCATAAGGAATTTTTTTAAAAAGTATGGAAGAATAATTTTAATAGTATTAGTTATTTGGCTGATTGTATTTATTATAAATCAATACTTAAAAAAATATCCAAAGGAAAAATCAATGATAAATACATATAAGCCAGATTCTCCAATAATAAATGATGGAGGAAGTGTTCCTAAAAAATATGTAGAAAATATAAATCAAACAGTAGAAAAATATTTCAATTATTGTAATACTAAAAATTATGAGCAAGCTTATAATATATTAACAGACCAATGTAAAGAATATTTGTATGATAATGATTTATTACTATTTCAAGAATATGTAGATAGCATTTTTACACAAAATAAAATATATAATTTGCAAAATTATTCAAATATAGATGATATTTATGTATATGATTTAGTAATATTAGATGATATAGAATCAACAGGAACAACAGAAGGATATGAACCATACAAGGAAAAAATAGCATTAAGAAAAGAAGGAAATGAATTTAGAATATCAAATCAAGGATATATAGAAAGTAAAACTTATACTAAATTTGCAGAAGATGAAAATTTAAAAGTCACGATAAAATCAAAAGATATAAGCTATTCAAGAGAAGGTTATAATGTAACATTAACAAATAAAACTGATAAATATTTAGTATTATCAGATAATACGTTAAGAAAAGAAATAACGTTAAATTTAGGAGATCAAAAAAGAGGAGTAATAAATTATGCAAATACATCATTGGTATTAAGCCCGGGAGAAACTAGAGACGAAGTTTTTATATTTGATAAATTCTATGATGACCAAAAAGATCCAACAGAAATTTGTATAGAAGATGTTAGAATATTAGATGAATATTTCGAAAATGATGAAGATACAGCAGGAAATGCAAGTAGAATGTATAGCTATACTATAAAATTAAGATAAAAAATCATAAAAACTACCTAGCAACATATAATATGTTAGGTAGTTTTTTATTAACTTCAAAAGTAAAAAAGAGTTGGTTATACGTATATAATCGTGTATGCGAAATTAATTTATAGTAGATGGAATTGTTGACACGAAATTGAAAGGAAATTGTTTAAATGAAAGATATTAAAAAATTATATAGAATAAAATTAATATTTGTAGTTGTATTAATAACTATATTAGTAAATCAGACAACAATTTGTATAGCAAATACAGAAGAAAATGAAGATGATGAAAAAATATTATATGAAAATATTATCCAAGAAATAGAAAAAGAAGATAATAGTGTGCAAACAAGTGCATCAAATCAAAAGCCAGTAATAAATTCAAGAAGATATGTAATTTATGATAGAAACTCAAAAAGTGCAATTTATGGAAAAGATGAAAATAAACAAACAGCTATGGCTTCAACTACAAAAATAATGACAGCAACAGTAGTGCTAGAAAATTGTAAAGACTTAAATGAAGTAGTAACTATAAGTGCTAAAGCAGCAGGGACAGGAGGCTCAACTTTAGGAATACATAAAGGGGATAAAATTACAGTTAATGATTTGCTATATGGTCTATTGTTAAGGTCTGGGAATGATACAGCAGTAGCACTTGCAGAATATATAGGAGGAAGTGTTGAGGAATTTTCTGTGCTAATGAATAATAAAGCAAAAGAAATAGGATTAGAAAATACACATTTTGTAACACCTCATGGATTAGATGATCCAAATCACTATACTACAGCATATGAATTGGCATATTTAACAGATTATGCATTAAAGAATGAAAAATTTGCGAATATAGTAAAAACAAAATATGCAACTATTTCAATTAATGGAGTAGCTAGAGAAATAAAAAATACTAATGAATTGCTGTTGTCTGATATTGAAGGAATATATGGCGTAAAAACAGGCTTTACAAATAATGCAGGTAGATGTTTAGTAACGGCTGTAAAAAGAAATAATATGGATTTAATTGTTGTAGTATTAGGTGCAGATACAAGAAAAGATAGAGCAAAAGATAATTTAAAATTAATAAATTATGCATTTAAAGAATATAAATTAGTAAATGTAGAAGAAATAGTAAATAATGAATTTAGTAAATGGAAAGAAATAAATGAAAATAGAATATATATAAATAAGGGAAGAAATAATGTAGAACTTGAAATAAGTGAAATAGAAGTAAAAAGTATTGTCACAAATAAGGATATAAGTGTAGAAATAAATGCTTTAAATTATTTGGAAGCACCAGTAGAAAAAGGAAAGAAATTAGGAACAGTAATAATAAAAAATGGGGAAGATATAATAGAAGAAGTAAATATAGTAACAAGTAAAGAAGTTGAAAGAAAAAATATATTAGACTATTTTTATATATATGCTAAATTATTAAAATAAAAAATATAATTTAAAACAAAAATTATAAGATAATCTTTTAAATAAAAAATAATAAAATAACTTATTAATCTTGACAAGATGCTAAAATAATGCTATCATTATAATTGTTTTAGTTCAATTAAAAATTGAATTTTCTCAAACAAAGAAAAGTTATTTTTAAATGATAGCATTTCAATCTATAAAAAACTAATATTTGCAGGTATAGTTTAGTGGTAAAACATAACCTTGCCAAGGTTAAGTTACGGGTCCGATTCCCGTTACCTGCTCCATATTATTTTTTACCCTAATAAATAGTTATTATAATAAAATGGCGCCTTAGCCAAGCGGTAAGGCACGAGTCTGCAAAACTCTGATGATCGGTCCGACTCCGATAGGCGCCTCCAAAAAATTAAAAAATATTAAAATCTAGCATATTTCAAGCAATTTTGAGTATGCTAAATTTTAATTTATCACTTATTTATCACTTTAGTTTTTAATTGAATAAGTAATTTATTTTTTGTGTAGCTAATTTCTTTTGATCATTAGAACTATGTAAGTATATTTGAGTAATTGATATTGCAGAGTGTCCCATTAGTTCTGCAACAGTCTCTATATCTACACCATTTTTCAATAATATTGATGCATAAGTATGTCTTATAGAATGAAATTTTTTATAAGGGATATTACAATCGTTCAATAAACTTTTCCAATAATCAAAAATTCGCTTAGCCTTTATTGGTTTTCCATCATCATTAAATAGCAAACCAACTTTATTAGGTATAGCATTTAATTTAGGAACAATGTAAGATGGAATAGGTACAGTTCTAATAGAGTTTACACTTTTAGGTGATTGAAAAACACTTTCTATATGCCTTTCCATTTTTTCATTATAAACATAAACTTCTTTAACAGATTTTTTTACACATAATGTTTCATTCAACAAGTCTATATTTTCCCAATCTAAAGCAAGTAACTCTCCTTGTCTTAATCCTGTTGCAAAAGCTAATAAAATTAATAATTCATATTTATTATTTATTATTTTATTCTTAATGATTTTAATTTCTGATTCTGAAAATATTTCTATCTTTTTATCAGAAGAATTAATAATATTATTTTTATTTCCCTTTAAATTAATTTTTAAGCAAGGATTTTTTAATAAATAATTATTATCTATGCACCAATTGAAAAAAGTTTTTAATATTTTATTTAAAGTTTTTAATTGTGAATAGCTATAATTTTTATCACTTAAATTATTATAATATTTTTGAAGCTTTAAATTATTTATCTGTATAATTTTTAATCCTGATATTTCAGAATCCTTAATATAATTTCTATAAACACCCTCATATCTATCAAATGTTGAAGCCTTAATTTTAGATGAATTATATAAGAAATCAAATAACCAAGAATACATTAAATCAGAAAGAATAACATTATCATAATTATTTATTAACCCATTTTTTATATTATTCATATATTCATCAGCTTTTTGATTAGCTTCATTTATTCCAGAGCCATAAAAAGTTTTTCTAATAGGTGTTCCATTAGACTTATGACCAATAGTTTTAGTCACCCTATAATAATTTTTTCCATTAACTTTAAAATTAGTCTTTTTTGCCATAAAAAATGCCCTCCTAAACAACTGTTTCATACTTGATTTAGAAGGTTTATTATAGTATAATATAACAAACTACTAAAACAAGTAGATAGGTTAGATAATGTATGTGGTCGCCAAACTTTATACATTATCTTTTTTAAATTTCATTAGATTTTTTTATTTTTATAAAAAACTTGCATTTTTTTATAAAAAGTGTATAATATATATAGTAAGAGTAATTCGTTCGCCGAATCAATTATGGGTCGATAGCTAGTCTATTGGCAGTACGCTTTGACGTATGGGATAACGTAATCGGGGGAATTACTCTTATCTTATGTCATTAAATTAAGCATATTAGGAAAGTTTTTAAACCACTCAATAGGAGGATAAAATTTTATTCCATATCCTATTATTTTTCCTTTATAATTCCATATATTTGATTTTAGTTTTATAACATATTCCCATTCTTGGTTAGTATTATTTTTTATTGCTTGGGCAAAAGAACTACAACAAACATCTGCCAATTGCAATAAATTTCTATCTCTATTATCTATAAATTTAATATCTTTAATACATTTTGTCATAATATGATGATAATGTCTTTTATTTGTTAATTCATTTTTTAAATAGTTATTTTTTTCTGAACTATTTTCATTTCTTGTACTTATAAAAATATTACATATACCTTTATTATTGGTAATATAATAAGAAACTCGTTCTATTAAGTAACTCATAAAATATGGATACAAATCCTTGGATTTTAATTTATTTATTTCATAAGTATTAATTGCTATATGTATAATTTTAAAGTTTTCTGCAATTAAATCATATATTATTTGTATTTTTTTATCATATTTTAATATTTTGTTCCAATGTAATTGATCTTTTCTGTTCATATTCATAGCACTTTTTATTTTTAGTATTTTATTAGATAATGTTAAATCATAGTCTTTTTTTACAATTATTGCAGATAAAATAAACCATTTGCTACCTCTCTTTATTCCTTCGTCTCCACTTTCGTCAATATATACATTATATTCATCCATATTATTAAGTCCTTTTATTTAATATATTTCTGTTCTTATTTTATTATAATTTCCAAGAATGACCACAATTTTGACATACACACATAGTTTCATTCTTGAAAGATGTTTTTTCATTTCCTTTTGATTTTTTCCATACTAAATTTGACATTCCTAATGTACACATAGCAGTTAAACCTCTAGCAGCATTATTTAGATTTCCTCCAATACCATTTCCGTGTTTTTTAGTTTTTCCTTCAGTTTGAACAATTTGAGTGTTTACATTATTACTGTTACATTTAGGACATTGCATAATTTTTCCTCCATTAATTTTAAATATATATTTTTAATTTTATGTATAAAATTATATTATTAATCATTTACAGATACATCTAAAATAGGATTATTAGTATCAGTTAAATATAACGAAAAATTAGCGTTTCCAATAGATGTATTAGATTCTTTTCCTAAATTATCATTTATCCAATTAAATAAAGTAGATCGGTTTGAACCACTATATTCAAGTCTAGAAATAGCAAGAAAGAAATTTTCATAATCATTTTCTTTAAAAGTAGTAATTTTAATATTTTCTATTTCATCACTTGTCTTATCTGCTACAATTTTAATATTATAATCTTGATTAGTAGATTCATAAATAATTTCATTATCAATTATTTGAGGTTCATTTGAGTGCATTCCAGCTACTTCACACAAGATATTAAAATAATCTTTTGCAATAGTGCCTGATAAAGTAGATATATTAGAAGTTACATTTTCATTAGTTAAATTGCTAGTTTCATTTTGCGTTGTATTAGAACTGAATCCATTGCCTAATGCAGCTAAAATAATAACAATAATAATAAGCCAAAACCACCATTTAGTATAAATAGGTTTCTTTTTAGATATTTGTTCTTCTGACATAAATTTTCCTCCTTATATTTTTATATTTATTGTTATAAAACATTAATAACTAAAATTTATACATCTTATAGTCATTTTTAAAAATATTATTATTAGAATAATATTGATATGCAAAAGCTACAATATTAGGTTCTATTTGTAATTCTTCTGCAATATCATATAAGTTATATATTCCTTTTTGAAAACATCTTAAAATCGATTGTGGAGAACATAGATGTATAGCTTTCCATTTTTGAGCCTTATATTCTTGTTTATCAACAAATTGCTGACTAGAATTTATTGAATAATAACCATCATAATAATAATGACCTAATTCTTCAGCAAGAATACATTTTTCTTCAATATAAGAGTTGATTTTTGAATAATCAATAAATATACAAGTATAACAATCATTAATTATTCTAGCTTTAGTGTTTTTCATTTTGGAATTATTTATTTCAATATTTTCTCTATCTATTATTTCATATAAATTACCTAAATTCATTGTTACTCCAAAATTAATTATTTTTTCTTATCTTGTTCTTTTTTCCAACGCATATATTCAACTTGTTTTTTTATTTCATCAATTTCTTCTTTATCTAATCCAGAAGTATCTATCCCATTATGATTAGCAAAAGAAATATCATCTATTTTTATTGGATTCCTTATATCAGATTTTCCTAAAAGATAATCTATGGATACATTGAAAAAGTCAGCTAATTTTGATAATGTTTCTGTGCTCATATCTCTTTCTTCAGTTTCATAAAAACCAACAATTCTATCACTTTTATCTATTATTTTAGCTATATCAGATTGTAGTAATCCCTTTTCTAATCTTAGTTCTTTTAATCTATTCATATTTTATCCTTTCAGTTAAGTTAAATAGATTATATAACAATTTGTTCGATTTGTAAAGAAAAAAAGAACAAATTGTACAAATTTCTTTACTAGAGTATCAAGGATTTCAAAGATTTGAAAAAAATTTTTATAAAAATATATTGACAAAGAACATATTGTACTATATAATCTGCTTATCGTAACGAACAAATAGTACGAAAGGCGGTGAAACAATGAAAGAAATGTCATTTAAAGAAATGCGATTATACAAAAATATGACACAAGAAAAATTAGCTGAACTATCAGGCTATTCTAAGGATTATATCTCAATGCTAGAAAGGGGAGAAAGAAATCCAAGTGATAAAGCAAAAGCAATATTTGCAAAAATATTTGATGTACCTATTGTTCAAATTTTTTTAGCAATACAACGAACAAAAAGTACGACAAGTGAAAATAATATAAAAGATAAATAGAGAGGAGATGAGAAAATGCCAGAAGAATATATAAGTCTAAATGAATATATGAGAAGACAACATTTAGGATATGAAGTAGCCTTACAAATGATTAATAACGGAGACATAGAAGCTAAAAAAACTAAAGGTGGAAGATACAAAATTAAAGTCGGAGGCAATTCAGTTTCAAAAGAATTGTATGAAAAAGAAAAAGAACGAAGAATAAAAGCTGAAACAACCCTAGAATTAGTTAAAAGCATATTAAATAAGGAAGGAGTAAAATACAATGAAATTTATTAGGTTTTTATTGGGAATATCAATAATTTGGTTGCCAATCGTCTTATGTATTATAGCAAAAAAGATAACAGAAATAATTACAATGGAATCTATAATGACAATCTTATACATTGCAATGCCAATATTATTAATAAAACTATTAAAAATAAATAATCAAGAAAGGAGATAAAAAAATCAAATGATTAGATATTATCAAGAATTATTAAATGGATGTATAGATTTAGTTGAGTGGAAAAAAGTACATAAGGATATGCTATCTACATTAGAAGTAATGAAAGATAAATTAAATCAGTTGAAAGGAGAAATAAATGTATGATGATGAATTAAAAGATATTTATAAAATATTAACTATTATTGAAAAAAAGATGCAAAAAATACTTTATGAAAAGAAAAAAGAACAATCAGAGTACCAGTCTGAGTGTTCTAAACAAAAAATTGAATTGATAGAGAGAAAACTAAAATTATTACAAAATATCCTTATAGAAATCAGGTAAGTCAGCTTTTAAAAAATCAATCATAGCATCATTAAATTCTTTGAAATTTTTAAATTTGGAATTTTGGGCAATTAATGTATCAATATTGGGGTTACTAGCTATTTTTACTTGATCATATAAGGTATAAACACCTAGTGAATTATAAAATTCAACACAAGATTCATAATTGGTATTTTTAATAATAAAATCCTTTTCTACTAAAAAATCATCTTCTTTGATTAAAGAATTTTGCAATTTTTGTATTTTACGTTTATTCAATATAATCACCTCACATTCAAGGTAATTATATCACATAAAATAAAAAAACAAAATGAAAGGAATGAATTATTAAATATTAAAAAATATGGAAAGATACAAAAAATAAGGAGGAAAAAGTTGATGTTTACAAAAGTAATTATAAATCAGAGAAAGAAAATAATAAGTCAAAACAAAGAAATAGAAAAAATGAAAAAAGAAATAAATGAATTAAATGAAGAAAACAATTATCTATATGAAGAAAACAAATCAAACAGAAATACCATAGAGGAACTGGAAGCGGATATAAGACACACTAATATAGTAATAAATAAAATTAAAAAGGAATTATATGATTTACAAAACATTAATAGATTAGGAAATTTAGAAGAAGACAAGAATCTTATGAGAAATAAAATAATTAATCACATAATAAAAGAGTTAGCAGACAGCGAATCCAACTAACTCATAGTCATAAGTAAAACTATATTTGTATTTTATCAAATAAATTAGAAAAATACAAGTAATATATCCAAAAAAACATATAAAGAAAGGAGAAAAATAGATGAAACAAAAAGACAAAGGTATAAGTTTAATTAGTATAGCCATTACATCTGTTGTAGTGATGATTTTTTTAGCAATTACAATATCAGTAAGTTGTAAATTAACATCTAATTACCATCCAATTAATGAAAACGATGAAAACATTATAAAAAAGCAAGAAAACTGCCAACATGACTGGGTAATTACCAGTAAATATGATCTTGTTAGAGATGCATACAAAACAATTAGTAAGTGTTCAAAATGTGGAAAAGAGATTTAGAAATTAAATTTTAAGTAATAAAAAAATTAATAATTTAGATTAAAAAAATTTTAAATAGGAGGAAATAAAAATGGAATTGAATAAAAAAGCAATAGTATTAGGAAGTTTTTTGGGGGTAGTTATATTGATAATAATAATAACAGTATTTTCAAGTATAACTACAGTTCCGACAGGGTATGTAGGAGTAAAAACAAGATTTGGAAAAGTACAAGATGAGGTAATTCAAGAAGGATTAAATATGAAAGTACCTTTTATAGAAAAAATAGTAAAAATTGATTGTAGAACACAAAAAATTGAGACAAGTTCAGAAGGTTCAACAAAAGATATGCAAACAGTAAATATAGCAGTAGCAATTAATTACAATGTAAATAAAGATACAGCAAATAAATTATATAGAGAAGTTGGAACTGATTATACAAATATAATTATAAATCCAGCAATATTAGAAGCAATTAAATCATCAATGGCACAATATACAGCAGAAGAATTAATTACAAAAAGAGAAGAAGTTTCAAATGAAATACAAGAGAATATTAGAAATAAAATTGCTGATAAAGGTTTTAGTATAACAGAATTTAATATCACAAATATTGATTTTTCTGAACAATACGACCAAGCTATTGAAACCAAAGCAGTAAAGCAGCAAGAAGTAATGACAGCACAAGCGGAACTAGAAAAACAAAAAATACAAAATGAAAAAGAAATATCAGAAGCGGAAAAAGATGCAAAAGTAATGGAATTACAAAATAAACAAATAACAGAAAATACACTAAGATTAAAAGAATTAGAAGTACAACAAAAACTAATAGAAAAGTGGAACGGACAACTTCCAACAACAACATTAGGAGACAATATTCCAATGTTAAATTTAAATAAATAGAAATTAGGAGAAATTTAAAGTGGAAGATGAGAAATTAGATATTAATAAATTAGCTGGAGGAGCTATTGAAGAATCAATACAATTTGCATTAGAGGAATGCTTTGATAATATAAAGGATCCAAATACAGAAGCTGAGAAAACAAGGAAATTAACTATAACTATAGAACTAAAACCTGATGAAACAAGACAAGTAATAAAAACTAAAACAACTTGTAAAACATCATTAGTACCAACAAACAGTATTACGACACAATTATTATTAGATCAAAACGGAAACAAAATAATTGCTAAAGAATTATTAAAACATGATCTTAATCAATTAGACTTTGATGAAATAGAAAACAAAAATATTATACCAATGAAAGAGGAGGTTAAATAATTATGATAAAGGAAGCAATAGAATATCTATTAAAATTAAAAAGACCAGAAACAATACAAGTAAATGGAAAAGATTATTCAACAATAGAAATTACACCGATTAAAGAAGAAAAGTGTGATGCTATTACAGTATTTAATTTAGATAGCATAATTAAATATTTGAAAGATGATCCTGATAATTATAAAGAAAAAATAAAAATCATAAACATAATTAGTCCTGTAGAAGTTGTAGTAGAAAGTACACTTTTTGGTGATTTTAAGCAAAGAGAAGAATACATATTTGCTGATTATACTGATTTAGTACCTGATATATATTTTGGAAAATATATGGGTATAGAAGAATTTATAATAATGCTAAAATCAAAATTTATCCTAACAGATAATTTGGAAAATATAATAAAAATTGTTGGAAATGTTTCTGATGAAAATATTACTAATTATAATGATGATGGAATTACGCAAAAAGTAATAACTAAGACAGGAATAGCAAGACTAGGAGAAGTAGCATTACCATCTAAACTTAATTTAAAACCATATAGAACATTTATTGAAATAGAGCAACCAGAATCGGAATTTTTACTAAGAGCGAAAAAAGGATATGAAGGAATAGAATTTGCTTTATTTGAAGCAGATGGTGGTGCATGGAAAAAAGATGCAATTAAAAGTATATCAAAATATCTAAATGACAATTTAGCAGATATTAATAATATAACAATTTTAAATTAATAATCATCAGAAGCTAGACAAAAAACTAGCTCCTATTAAGTAGAAAGGAGACTTTCGTTGGAAGCTGAAGAAAAATATATTAATCAACTAGAGAACTTTTATTCCAATTTAGATTATAATCCTCTTTCTAGTAAAGCTATATGTTTATATCAAGTGATATTACATATGTTTTACAAAGCAAACTGGAGCAATACTATCAAAATTGCGAATAATGTATTACTTTCAAAAACTAATTTAGATTTATCATCACTACAAAGAAAAAGAAATGAATTAGTTCAGAAGCGGATATATAAATTATTTTAAAGGAAATAATCAATCAGCACTTGCAAAATATACATTGCCTATTCAATATGACCAAGCAAACGCACAGGCAAATGCACAAGCAAACGCACAAGCACCCGACCAAGCAAATGAACACATTATTACTATACTAAACTATACTTTTATTTATTTAAATAATAATACTACTATACTAAACAATACTTTTAATTATCTAAGTAATAATAAAGAGCAAAAAAATCCGGAAAAAGAATTAGGTATTTCGGAAAACGATAAAAGAGCAATAGTTAATATTTTAAAAAGAATAAATATATATGCGCCAAATGCTGAAGAAATGTCTAAGATTTGTTCCACATTTAACTTACTAGAATTAAAAATTAAATATTATGCCATCAAAGAATTATATTGTAGTCCATACAAGGTCTACTTAAATGAACTTACGTTTGAAAAATTCAATTTAAGATTTTTAAAAACAAAAAAATATGTAAATATGGAAAATATAACTTATTTTATTAATTATTTTATTAAGTCATTGCAAGAAGAATTATACAAAAGAAATTGAAAGGAGAGAAAAATGTTTAGTGAGAAATTACAACAACTGGCGTTTAGAGAATCACCAATGAAATTGACAAAAATGAAACTTCAAGATGAAAATGCAATACCTAAATGGGAAAAAGTAAGAAAAATTAAAGATTATGATTATTATATATGTGATTATTGTTCTGAAGAAATTAGAATTAGTGATAAATGGAACGAACTCGAAGGTGGAATAGTAGAAATACCATTTAATTTATATAATAAAAATAAAATAGTGGTAGCATTACACAATAAATGCTTAAATCAAATGATTAATAAAATTAATGATGAAAAAATGATTGAAGAAAATATAAATCATATATCTATTTAACAAAGGAGTCAGAATGGAAGGAAAAATTTGTGACAATTGCAAAGAAGTAATTGATGAAAATTTTTATAAGATAAGAATGCTTGAAATTGATAAAACTGAAACAATTATTATAAATGAATATACAATTAACAATTATTGCAAAAAATGTGCATGGAACAAGTTAATAAATTTAAACAAAGGAGAGAATTAATGCTATGCAAATTGATAATGTAGAAGATATATTAGAATTATTAAATAATATAAATTATTTTTTTAGAAATGTAGATGAGATTGATAAGAAATTACAAACGTTATTATATAACAAAGAATTAGAAAGAGATGATCTATTGCATGAAATTGAACTTAGCAAGTTAAACGCAATAGAAATTATGAGCATATATAAAAAGTTAGAAAATACACTACAAGAAAGAAGAATTATAAAAGACAAAATAGAACTTATAAACACATTAAAACCTTATAGCAATAAATACATAATGAAAGGAATATTTGCAGACACCAATAAAACAATAAAAAATATACAAACATTAAAAAGCAATCAAAGTAATAAGCATTATACACCTCGAATATTGAAGGATTTAAAATGTGCAAAAAGAAAGGAAAAATAAATATAAAATAAGGGGTGATAAAAAATGATATATGAATTTGAAATATTTGGAAGTATAGTAGGAAAAGCAAGACCTAGAATGAACACAAGAACAGGTAGAGCCTATACACCTACAAAAACAAAACTATATGAATATGGATTGAGACAATGGTTTTTGATGAATTATCCTAATTTTAAGCCAATAGAAAATAGAGTAAAAGTTACAATTATAGCTTATTTTGAAATTCCTAAAAGTACAAGTAAGAAAAAAGAAGCGGAAATGTTAAATGGAAATATAAGTCCAACTAAAAGACCTGATGCAGACAATATTATAAAAATAGTGCTTGATGGAATGAATAAATTTGCTTTCAAAGATGATACTCAAGTTACAAAATTAGAAATTGAAAAAAAGTATGATGTTAATCCTAGAGTATATGTAAAAATTGAAGAATATTAAGGAGAAAAAATGAAGTGCACAGATAAGGAAAGAGAAAATTGCCAAGTAGAAAAAATGGGGTGCAATGGTTGTTATTACAATGAATGTAATATTGAAACTGCTAAGCGCTGGTTATCAGGATTAGAAGTTGATAGTGAATTTGAAGCAAGTTCAAAAGAATATATATTATCGTATATAGAGCAACTAGAACAAAAAATAAAAAAGGAAGTGCAGAAAAAATGAAAATAAAAAACGAATTACTAGATGAAATGGAAAAGTTAGAAATTGACAGGACTAATTATTTAGAAGCTGATATGAACTCTATGGCAAGAAAAATAGAAAAAAAGATATGGAAAATTCAAGAACAAATAGAATTAATTGAATTAGAAGAAAAAATAAATATAAAAAATGAAATAAAAATATATGCAAATTTTATTCATTATTTAGGACAAGAACAAAATTATAAAGAATTTCGCAACAAGGAATTAAAAAAGATGGAATATTAAACAAAAAATTATAATTGTCAATATAATAGGACACATATTGTCCAAGAAAGCTTAAATCAAATATAAAGAAATTTATGAATATAAGAAAAAAATAAAAAGATATAAGGAGCGAAAGAAAATGGAAATAGTAAGAATAATAATAAAAACAATAGTAGTTGTATATGGTATATTTTTTGGAACATGTTTATTATTAGCCATTTACTATAACATTTTTAAAAATAAATAAAGAAGGAGTTTGAAATGAAAGTTAAATTTATAAATATTGGTAGAAATAATGTGAATTTTACAAGAATGTGTAAAAGTGAATTAACTTATGACTGGCTATTAAAACAGGTAAAACCATATTTATTAAGTCATAATATAGACTTTGAAGAAAATAGAAATGGAACTATAACAGTATTTGCTGGTATGCAAACGGTTGGAGAAATAGAGGTATATTAAATGTTAAGTAAAGAAGAAATAAAAAAAGCAAAAAAGAAGCTTGAACTTATGGAATATAAATATACATTAACAGATAATGATGATAAAGCAATAGAAACACTTTTACAATACATAGACCAACTAGAACAAGAAAATAATAAGCTAAATAAAATAAATGATGAAATGGTAGGTAGTTTTTATAAATTATATCAAAAAATACCGGGAACAATGCACAAATTTTTTGAAAATGGAAAACCTTGTGAATATGGGTATGATAAAGAAACTAATGAATGTAAAGAAATTAATTGTAAACCTTGTATAAAACAATATTTTGAAAAGAAAGTAGAGGAAAAATAATGAACGATAAAATTGAAGTTGGAGAATATGTAAGAACTAAAAAAGGACAAATAGATAAATTTGAAAAATTATTAGGTTATGAAGATGATAAAGAAACATCTATTGTTAAATGCAAAGAAAAAAGATTTTGGTTAGAAGATATAAAGAAGCATAAGCAGTATTTAATAGATTTAATAGAAAAAGGAGATTATGTAAATGGTTGTTTAGTTATAGAAATATCAAAAGGAAGAAAATATTTTACAATAGTTGGCAAATATGGATTAACTCAATATGAATTTCAAAAAGTTAGGGATAAAGTCTATAATATTAAATCAATAGTAACAAAAGAGCAATTTTCAAGTATAAAATATAAGGTTTAGGAGGAGTTATGGAATTAGAAAAAGCAATAAACAGATTAAAACATGCTAGTGGATTAGGCTATGAAAATCATGAAGCTTTAGAAACAGTATTAGAAGCATTAGAAGATAATAAAAATACAGAAGAAAAAGCCATGAAAATTTTAAAAGAAAATTCAATAGGTAGATATAAAAAAGAAGAAAATGGTGAAATAACTCACATAATAGCCGTTGAAGATTTTAAAAAAATTTTACATTTAATAGAAAGACAACAAGAACAAATAAATGAACTAAAAACAAAATCTATACCTAAAAAGAAAATAGAAGATGAAATTAAGTTAATAACAGATAGAGATGATTTTGATTATGTTGGAACTGAATGGAGAGAATCAGAAGTTGTAGATTTTTTAAAAGAATTATTGGTGGATAAGTAGAATGATTATAAACAAAACATGTGGAAACTGCGAAAAATATCCATTTTGTAAAAAGACAAATGGTTCAATGTGATATTGTGAAAATTGGATAAAACGAAAAGTGGAGATAAATAAAAATGGAAGATAAAAAGATTAAATATGAGGATGTTAAGATTTATCAAGCTGAACAATTGTTTAAAATGAAATGTGAAGATGAAGTTATTTATGATGCAGATGGTAAAAGAATATTATTAAAAGAAGAAAAGATAATCAAAAGAATTAAAGAAATAATGCAACCTATAATTGATAACTTTATAGCAATAGGAAAAGCTGCAATGAATATTGTACAGCCTATGGCAAAATGTTTATTAGAAGTATCTAAAACAATGGCTACCTCTAAGTTGACAAAGAAAAGATTTATAAAATTACTTCAATCGGAAGGGATACAAAGAAATGAAATAAACAAAATTGTTGAAAATAATAATGAAAAATATACTTATGCAAGACTTTATAATAGTGTTAATGAGTATTATAAAAACAACACAAAAAAATAATAAACAATAAAAAACAATAACAATAGTTGCTTGTAAGGAAAAATGAATAAAAATATTCTAAAATATAAAATTCTGAAACGAACACAATAGAAAAAATAGAAGCGGAAAGGAGTGAAATGAATATGATTTTGATATTAAAAATAATATTTATAGTTTTACTTATTATATTATCATTAGCAAAAATAGAAAAAGAAATATCAGAAAGAACTACTAATTTTACAATGAGACTATTAGATATAATTGAAATTATTATTAGTATAGTACTAATCTTTTTTATTTATAAAATATAGGAGGTACAAAAGATGAATATTCAAGAAACTTTAGAGAATTATAATTCAACAAAGGCTAAAATTAGCATATTGCAAGCAAAAATTGAAAAAATAAATGATGAAATAATTGATATTCAAGGAGTTAATTATGATGGATTACCAAAAAGTGTAGGCTATGTCGAATCATCTTTAGAAAACCAAATAATAAATAAACAAAAACGAATTGAAAATAAAGAGAAAGAAATTAAGGAATTAAAAAATGAAATTGATATAATAGAAAAGTTAGTAAAAACATTAAAAAAGACAAATCAAGATATAATAGAAATGAGATATTATATGAAAATGAGTATTGAACAAATAGCAACACAAAAGGACAGAACTTATAATACAATTGCAAAAATAATACAAAAATCTATTTCTAAAATGCAGAAAGAATATGACCAAAATGAAAAAAGTTAAAAAAAATTACATATTTTTTACATATTTTTTCCATAGAATTAAAAAAACATACTATGTTATAATTATAATTGATGAAATTATGAATACTATATTTTTTTCATTTTCACTACTTATTATTATAAATTAAAGTCACTAGAAATAGTGGCTTTTTATATTGCGGTGATAGTGTAAGGGTAGCACAAAGAGATATCTTAGTAAGGTTCGAATCCTTAAGCCGCAACCAAAAACGAGGTATATTTATGAATTTTAGTAAATGTATGTTGAGAGAATGTAGAAATTGCAAAAATGAATCAATATGTTTTAAAGAATTTAATGAATTTTATGAATATAAAAACAAAAAATCTAAAAATAAAAAAGTTAAAATAAATAGAGAGCTTAAAGATAGAAAATAAGTATGTATTATGGAGGTGGGTGAGTTGTATTGATCCAGAAAAAAATAGATAAAATAAAAACAGATTATTTAAATGGAATGAAATACAAAGATCTTTTTGAAAGATACAATATAACTCTTTCAGATTTAAAAAAGATAATTCATAAATACAAATTAACAAGAGATAAAAGTGAATTGTTAAAAGGAAATCAAAATGCTAAAAATAATAAAGGTGGTTCAGGAGCAAAAGTAAAAAATAAAAATGCAGTTACCACGGGTGAATATGAAAAAATATATGATGATGTTTTAACAGAAGAGGAACAAAGTCTATATAACAATTATAAAATTAGTGATAATGATATTGATAATTTATTAATCAATGAATATATAACAGAATATAAATTGCTAACTATCAGAGAAAAAAGAATGATGAAAAGAATACGAACACTAGAAGAAAAGAATAATACAGCAGAAGAAATAAATAAAAATAATCAATGTGAATCTAGTGATACAAATGAAAAAATATCAGAAGCGGAACTTAAAATTAAAATTATACAAAAAATAGAAGATGGACTTACAAGAGTTCAAGATACAAAAAGAAAGAGTAGAGAAAATATGATTAAGCTAGGATTTAGTAAGAAAACATTAGAACTTAAAGAAAAGCAAATTGACAATGAATGTTGGTAAGGAGGCAAGAATGTTTGAAAGTCCACATGATTTATATAAATCTAAAGAATGGCAAGATCTATTACAAACAATAAAATTAGATAGAGTAAACGAAGAAGGAAAACTAATCTGTGAGTATTGCGGAAAAGAAATAGTAAAGGCTTATGATTGTATAGGACACCACAAAATACCATTGAATAGTATTAATGTTAATGATTATAATATTAGCCTTAATCCTGATAATATAATGTTAATACATTTTAAGTGTCACAACGAAGTACATAATAGATTCGGTTTTGAACT